>JAGQQB010000379.1 GCA_020426425.1 Planctomycetaceae bacterium
CAGGATGATCCGGCGGCGGACATGATCGCGATGCGGCGATGGGGACGTCGCTCGGTGATGGCCTGTGGAAATGAGTCTCACGCGGAGGCGCGGAGATGACAATGGACGACACATCAACCTTCGCGTTTTCGTGCCTTCGCGTGAGCCTTTCTTTCGGTGCCTGAGGCGCAGGATCTCACACGTTCAGAGGACAGCACGTGAGCCATCCTGTCGATCCTGTGAATCCTGTCAAATTCCTTGAATCCATGCATGCGGCTGGAGTTGTTGTAGGTTGCGTTGCAACGTACGTCCCAACATGCGCAGCTCAAGCAAGGTGCGTCACTACGCACGCTACGGCAGCTCGGCTTCTCAGGGGGCGGGTGACATCGACGCATTTGCTCGCAAGCACGATTCATCGGAGACACCCGAAAATCGCCAGATTGGTTTGTGTAGTCGGCAGTCCTTTGGGCGTATAGACTGAATGGGACCGGAGTGTCCGGCTCATTAACCCCTAACGCGGTGATTCGCGGCGATGTCCAAGTGGTTTTCCTCTGCGGCCAACGTATTCCGACGGGATGACTCGTCGGAACCGCAGCCGTTCCAGTTGGAGTGCGACTGCGGGCAATCGCATGTCGGATTGCGTCGCGCGCGATCGCAGCAGATTGTCTGCAAGTCGTGCGGAACGGCTCTGTTTGTGCTGCCGGGCGATGTGTATCCTCCTCCGCGCGAATCGCGACGCAAGCTGCCCGAAGCGGTGGTGACCTCGCCCGATGATCCGATCGAGGATGGGGAACCTTCCATCGACGATGCAGACGCGTCTGTCGCAAAAACACGCCCGACCACGGAGTCGCCGACGAAGTCACGGCGAATCGAGCGGCGGAACATTGACAAACTGCCACCAGACATGGTCGCTGTGGAGATCGATCAAATCTCGGTGGGATCGACCATCACCCGTAAGAAGCCTGGACCGGCCCCGGCACCAACGCCGCCCCCACCTCCACCGCGTGAGCCGCTTGGCCAGCAACTCAAGCGGATCTTCACGCCGTTTCGATTGATTGTGATCGGCTGTGCGTTGTTGTTGATGTTGACCGCGATGTGGGGCTGGAAGCAGCATGCGGCTCGCCGGGCGCTGGAGACGGTGCAGTCGGCCATTGAAGATGGTCGGGTGGCCGTTGAAGAAGGGAACTGGATTCGCGCCCGGGATTCGTTCGGCGAGGCGGTGGACGCGTTTGAATTGCTCGGGCGGACAGATGCGGAAGCTCAAGAGATTCGGCAACTGCATCGGGAAGCTGAGGTGCTGACCAGGCTGACGGGCGGTTCGGTATTCGAGGTGATTGAAGCCGCCGAGGAAGCGTATCGGTCGTCGAATGAGGAGGATGAAAAGAGGAAGCTCGATCGGCTTGAGTCACACTTGCGTGACAAGTTCAGCGTCGACTGGTTTGTGATCGAAGGACCGGTGCGGCGACGCCAGATCGACCCCGCCCGAGAGAAATCGCGTCCCTTTGCTTACGAGATTGAGTTCCCCTGGGAGCCGGAATCGGGAAAGAAAGTCCGGGTGGTGGTGGACTTCCCGTGCCTGGAGTCGCTGGTGCCGGAGAAGAAATCGAAAGCGTTGCTCCTGGCTGGGAAGTTCTCCCAGTGCTCGCTCGTCGACGATACGTGGGAATTGCGGTTGGAGCCAGAGACCGGGTTCTTGTGGGTGAATCCCGTGACCTACAGGGCGCTCGGATTCGCGAACGATCCTTTGCGTGAACAGGAAGTGGTTGATACGTTCCTGAAGACGCAGGCGGCGGCGATGGGGATGAAGCCATGAGTTGGTTCAGATTACTCGCGGTGCTGTTGCTGACGTTCGGCGTTTCTGGAATGGTCCAGGCGGAACCGAGGTCGATTGAAGAGTTCATGACCTTCAAGGACAAGTGGCCACAACTGGTGCAGGCATCCAGCACGTGGAATCTGGAAGGACGTTACGGATTCATTGCCGCTGGAGAGATGCGGTTCGCGCAGTGTCCACTGAAGTTTCTGCTGCCCGGCGATGAACGATTCGCGCCGCGCAACTCGAACGTGGTGGAAGTGACTGGAAAGCTGGTGCTGGATGGCAAGGACGTTGTGTTTCAAGTCAGCAGGATTGTTCCACGTCCGAGCGATATGCAGACGCTCGCATCGCGGCGGGCGCTGCTGAATACGCGTCAGTCCGAGGCATGGTATGCGCTGGGGGACTGGGCGTTAGGACGCGGAACCTTTTACAACGACGACGATCTCAAGGTGGCGGCGCACGAGTTGTTTCAGCAGGGAATTGAAACGGAGCGCATCGCGCTCAAGACGGGCCAGGTGGAGGAACTGCTTGCGCTGGCGACGAAGGCGGAGTCGTACAGGGTCAATACGCCATATGTCCGCGAATTACGGCATCAGGCGTATCGAGAGCAGTTCGATTTGATCAAAGCCGATCCGAAGGCCGATCTTGGCGAACTCGTGCTTAAGCTTAAGGAACAGTTCCCGGCGTCGGGAAGGCGGCTGCCCGCCTATGACGCTGACACGGAGCGGAAGTATCAGGCTGATCCCTTGGCGGAATACGCGGCCGCGCGGACGGACCTGCGCGACATTTATGATCGGCTGTTCGTCCTCGAACTGGAGATGCTGCGGATCGGCAAACGCATCAAGGCCGATGGCAGCAACGGCAACGAAATCGCGGCGCTGTACGAAACGATGATTCCCGAGCGCCCTGAACTGCCTCAACAGTTTCGGGAGAAGGAACTGGACTATCACTTCTCCCGCGTTGCCTCGATGACCCGGACCGAAATGCTGGAGTTATCGGAAAAGTTTGTCGCACGGGAGGAGCCGGGGCGCGGACTCGCCGTGAAAGAGAACTGGCTCAAGGCGCGCGAACCACGCATGCGTCGTGATGGCGCGCGGGGATTGTGCGAGTTTGCGGAAGACTGGATCACGTTGACCGAGGATTACGAGACCGCTCGTGGGCTATACATCGAGGCGTATCGGCTCAATCCCGGCTATCCCCCCTCCACCGTGTGGCTGGAAGCGAATGGGTATGTGCTGCACCAGAACAAGTGGATTCCTGCCGACCAGGCGCCACCGAGTGGTGATGCCGAAATGCGCAAAGCGATTGAGGAAGGACGTGTCCTGCTGGGCATGACGTCGGAACAGGTCCGTTCAGCGCTGGGGACTGTCCCGACGCGGACACTGCGGTTCGCGCGCAGCCGGGGAGCGACCGAACTCCTGGTGTTTGAGACATCGGGCCTTGTGGTGAGAATGGACCGGGACGACCACCGTGCCCCGCTCAAGGTGGTCGAGATTCGCACGCAGTCGAATCGCTGACGGCGTTGAGCGTTGAGAGTCGCTGCGCGACTGTTGAGGCGTTGAAATTTGTGATGCTCATTGGCGCGTGGGAGCGTCTGTTCCCAGTGCGGTGACGAAGCCGTCGGTCGATGAACATCCAGCTCAGCATCACTTCCGCCTGTAGAATGGCAACGCGACCACTTGAGCTGGCACACGTTTGCCGCGGATGTCGACTTCCACCGTGGTCCCGACCGCTGATTGATCCGCCGGGACATAGGCCATTGCGATGGCGAGTTCCAGAGTCGGTGAGAAGGTCCCCGAGGTGACGTGACCGATCTGTTGATCGCCCAGGACAA
>JAGQQB010000380.1 GCA_020426425.1 Planctomycetaceae bacterium
GAGTTGGCGCACAATCTCCGGCCGCGACGCGGCAATGTTGCGGGTCTCGTCCGGATCGTTTTCGTAGTCGTACAATTCGTAGTCAATAGTTTGCGGTCCGCCATCGAACGGTTTCCATTCCACAAGCCGATAGCGCTCGGTGCGAATCGCGCGGCCGAATTTGCGGCGGGGGAAGCAGTGATACGCATTGTCTCGCACCTGGGCGTTGGGATCTTTCAAGAGCGGGACGAGACTCTGGCCATCGATCGGTTGTGGTCCCGGCGGTGCGGGAATGCCGGCGAGGTCGCACAAGGTCGGATAGATGTCGACTGTCTCGACGAAGCTCTGAGAGCTGCTGCCAGGCTCAGCGACTCCGGGTGCAACGAAGACAATGGGGATGCGATTCGCCTCCTCGTAGTTGGTGTGTTTGGTCCAGCGCCCTCCATCGCCGAGGTGATAGCCATGATCGCCCCACAGCACGATGATGGTGTTCTTGGCGAGTTCGAGTCGATCGAGTGCATCGAGCACTCGGCCGAGCTGGGCATCCATGTAGCTGAGCGAGGCGTAGTAACCGTGGACCAGGGTGCGAATGGTTTCGTCGGTCAGTGGAGGATCGTTGGGAATCGGTTTGTACTGATTGAGTTCCCCGAGTGTCTTGCCTGCGTAAGGTGGAGCATCGATGGGGGGCTCCGAGTGGGTGGGCAGCGGGAGATTGGCAGGATCGTAGAGATCCCAGTATTTCTCCGGCGCGCAAAACGGGAGGTGCGGTTTGGTGAAGCCCAGCGCCAGGAAGAATGGCTGGCCAGATTGCTTGTACTCTTCCAGTCGCTGGATGCCGGCAGCGGCGATACGGCCATCGGCGTAGGCGCCGTCATCAACTGCGGCCTTCTCCCAGGCAGCGCCGCGCGGGAGCCCTTTCGCAGGCCGATTGCTGAAGAGCGCCTGTTCGCGGGTGAGTTGACCATCGGTGCTTTCGGGGAGTACGTAGTCGATCACCTTGTCAGGCAAGAACGGCACGCTCCAGGAGATGTCGTCGCCGATGTTGCCATGCCCGATGTGGAACACCTTGCCGATGCCAGCAGCGTGATATCCCTGCTGCTTGAAGTGTTGCGGCAGCGTGATCGCTTTGGGAACCGACTTGCGAAAGTTCGTCCCGAGACTGTAAATCCCCAGCGACGTTGACCGCGCGCCGGTGAGCAGATTGTTGCGCGATGGCGCGCAGACGGCCTGATTGCAGTACGCACGGTCAAACCGGATGCCACGCGATGCAAGCCGATCGAGGTTCGGTGAGTGGACCCAGTCGACCCCGTAGGCACCGAACGAAGGTTTGAGGTCGTCGACAAGCAGCAGCAGCACGTTCGGCTGTTCCGCAGCCTGTGTGGCGGCAACGGTCAATGCCATCGCCAATACGAGTCCCAGTCGAGTCAGCAGTCGCAACACGCAATCCTCCCGGTCAAATGAACATGTTGGGAGCATCGTATCGGCTCAGGTCGATGGAGAACACCAAGTGTGACCTGGGGCGGTCATTCAGTAGCGAACGACATCCGTTGGTTGTCGCCAGGGACTACAGCAGGCGTTCGAGGAATCGCGTCCGTTGCCCGGAGGGGTCGGAGTAGGCGAGACGACGGTACAGTCGTTCGGCTCCCTGGTTCTCTTCCCTCACTTCAAGTGTGATCTTGCAGCAACCGAGGGTGCGGGCATGGGCTTCGACAGCGCGGAGCAGCTGCGAACCGATTCCCTGTCCCTGATATTCCGTCCGTACAACGAGATCGTGGACATTAATCAATCGTTGGGCAGCAAAGGTGGAGTAGCCTGGCAGGCAGACTGCCAGACCAACGGCCAGTGACTCGTAGTGGGCCAGCATCACGAATGCGCCATCGATCACACGCAGACCGGGAACGAGTTGCTCACACACTTCTGGGGTCAGGGGATCGCCATCAGGCTGAGCAGTCCTGGCATAGAGGTCCAGCAACTCCACGATTGCCGCTTCGTCAACGGGATCGTCAAGATTGGCAGGACGGACAGGATAGACGGGGGTGGTGTCGACCATTTGCTCGATCAGCATTGGAGAATTCCGTAGAGGGACGGGAGCGTGGCGCGAACGGCCACTTGATGGCTGTGAGATAGCCCGTTGGCCCCTCGAAAGTCAAGTCGCTGACAGACGATGCGGGTAGACGTAGTGTCTCCGTGCGATGCGTTTGCAGTCGTGTATTGCGTGCCGAAAAGTGGGGACGATTAGCCCATGCGAACGGTGCAAGACCTCAGCGCCACTCGTAGCAGTGGATGGTGTTGGCGTCGCGAATGAGGAGGGATTCCGGTGTGCAGGAGATGCTCGATCCACGCATGCCAAGTTGCGACCACGACCATTGATACCGTGCGGTCCCATCGTCCGGTTGGATCATCCAGAGTCGATCATCGGTTGCCCACAACAGGTGTCCGGAACACAACAGTGCGGATTGCGGCGAGGCGGGTGTCGTCCGTTGAAGCTGCGTCTGCCAGTTCAGAGTTCCCGTCAGTCGATTGAGTGCCGCCAACCTGGCGCCAGCCACCAGCAGCAGGTTGTCATCGATCCCGACCAACTGTTTGACAGGCCAAGGCAATCGTCGTTGCCAAAGCAGCTCTCCGGTCTCGATTGACAGGCATTGGCAGGCCCCTGCAGGTGTCAGGTGCCAGACCTGTTGCTGCTGAGCGAGGAGTCGCCAGGGGCCAGTGCCAGTTCCTTTCGGATCGGTCAGCGACGCACAGCCACGCGACCAGAGCGGACTACCGGTCGCAGCGTCAATGGCGATGCACTCCCCTTCGGGCAGGCTCAGCAGCAGTCTCGACTCGACGTTCTGTGTGCCTGCCAGTGCTGCGGGCACGCAAAGCACTTGATCATGGCGGGCCTCGTCGACTGGTTGTGGCGATCTCAGTGTCCCGTACTCGCGTCGCCACAAGAGTCTTCCTGTGGTGCGCTCGAGTTGTGCGATCGCGAAACGGACTTCGGGATCGGTTGTACGCAGTGGCAGGATCAGTGCTGATTTGAAGACCTGTGGCGGGCCGGAAACGATCCAGTTTGGCGCGGCCATGATCTGTTCTCCATTGCGGCGCCAGTCAACTTGCGCTGGCGACGACCTGAGATCAACGCGGCTGAGTTCCGCTGTCAGGTGACCGCCCGTTGTGGGGGCAATCGTCTCAGGTGATGTTGTGGCGATGATGGCCGGCGGCGACACTGGCGCAGTCCAGAGGAACAGTTCGTCGCCTGGGGAGGATTCGTCGACGATGAGGTCACGAATTGATTCCGTGCTGTCGGCCGGTAGTGAAAAGTCGGTTGCGACTTCGCCGGTCACGGCGTCAACGATTTGGAAGCTGCGGTCTGACGTTAGTGCGACCAGTGATCGATCTGCATGCAGCGCCAGCCTGAACGCTTGCGTGGATGCACTCCAGCGCTGGCGAACAATCCGCATAGGGGGCGGCGCAGTGACTGCGTCGGTCTCGGCAGCGAGTTCAATTCGTTGCCGCACGAGATTCGCCCACGTGTCGGTCTCTCCGGCCAGGCGTCCCTGCAGAGGGGGCATGGTGTTGAGAAGTTGCAAGCGGGCCTGCGCGCTGCGAGGACGATTCTGCAACAGGTCGCAGATTGCCAGTCGCGCGAGCAGTTG
>JAGQQB010000381.1 GCA_020426425.1 Planctomycetaceae bacterium
ATCCATCGAGCCGGTCGATTCCTTGATCGCGACGATGTTCGGAATCTCCGCCAGCTTGCAGATGGTGTCCGGCTCCATGTTCTTCGCCGTCCGGCCCGGAATGTTGTACAGCACGATCGGAATATCGACCGCTTCGGCCACGGATCGGAAGTGCTGGTAGTAGCCTTCGGCCATTGGCTTGTTGTAGTACGGAGTGACCATCAGCGCTCCGTCGGCGCCGGCTTCCTTGGCGCGACGAGTGAGCCGGATCGCTTCCTGCGTACTGTTCGAGCCGGTGCCAGCCATCACCCGAATGCGCCCAGCCGCCTGTTCGCAGACGATGCTGATCACCCGTTCGTGTTCTTCATGACTGAGCGTGGGACTTTCGCCGGTGGTGCCGCAAGGGCTGACGGTTTGAGTTCCGGCTTCAACCTGGTAATCGACCAGTTTCCGCAGCGCGGCCTCATCCACTTCCCCATTCTTGAATGGGGTGATCAGAGCGACGGTCAATCCGGCAAACATTTCTCCCTTGCGGGCCATTTCCTCAACTCCTGCACTGAAACTTCAGGGGCAGACTGTCCAGTCCACCTTGTGTTGCGACGCAATTTACCGAGTTCGCGACGCTTTGTCCCGTCCAGAGGCAATTGAACCCACACAACGGACGGCGGTCGAATGGGAATCAGAGCGTCCTCTTCCAAGACGCCTCAGACAAACGCATCCATCTGTGCCTTACTCAAGACGCCGCCACTGGTCAGAATTGCTTCGTTTAAGCGGGTGACCCAATTGGGGAGTCCGCTCGCTCGAGTCTGGGCGACGGCGGCATCGATATCGTACGCGACCCGCTTCATTTCGACCTGCCCGTCCTCGATGATGGCATACGACGCGCGAGGATCGCCATCCCGCGGTTGACCGACGCTGCCTGGGTTCAGCACCTGCACACCCTCGAGGTTGAGGTGAAACGGCAGATGCGAATGTCCGACGCAGAGGAAATCTGCGTCGACACCCCCGAGCCGTTGCCTCCATTGCTCGGGGTCATTGCCCAGGTACTCATCCATCGGGTCACGCGGCGTCGCATGTACCAAACAGAACCGCAATTCCCCAATCTGCAAATACTGGGTGACAGGGAGACGTCCCAAAAACTTTAAGTGCTGGGGACTCAACACATCCCAATGAAACGGTCGCACCACGGCAGCCAGTCGCCGATACCCAGAGCCTCCCCGCCCTGTCACCCGCTGCGCCACCGCATGATCATGATTGCCCCGTACAACCGCGTTCGCGTACCGCCGCACCCAGTCCAAACAAGGGAGAGGATCGGTTCCGTAATCGACAAGATCGCCAGTGACAAGGCACGCATCAAACTCCTCGTCAATTGCCGAGAGCGCCTGCCAGTTCGAATGAATGTCACCGAGCACAAGGATTCGCATGGGGGGAGCATCGCGATCCAGCGGGCCAACGTCCAGCGTTCTCGAAGGATGGTCACCAACCATCAGGCGCACCCTGTGTGATCAACGCTGGCAATCTGGATTGCCAACAGTGCATACTTCGGGCCAGAGCCAAAAGTTACACACAGTGGAGAAAGCGTCGATGTCGCGATGGAACTTCGGACACAACGTGCTGGTGCAGCCGAGTGTCTGCTACACGCCGGCGACCGAGGCGGAAGTCCTTGAGATTCTGGACCGGCATCGAGGACAGCGAATTCGGTGTTGCGGTCGGCTGCATTCGTGGAGTCCCGTGCTCCAGACTGAGGACGTTCTGCTCGACCTTCGCGAACTCCGGGATGTCCGTGTCGAGCAACATGCAGGTGAGCCTGTCGTCCATGTGGGTGCTGGTTGTCAGGTGAAGCGGTTACTCGCCGAATTGGAGCAGCAGCAACTCACGCTGCCTTCGGTCGGCTTCATTACGGAGCAGTCAATCGCTGGAGCGATCGCGACAGGAACGCATGGTTCGGGACGCCATTCTCTCTCCCATTATGTCGTCGCGGTTCGCGTCGCCATCGATAACCCTGAGACCGGTGCCGCACAGATCTGCGAAATCAATTCCGGGGATGAACTGCGTGCCGCCCGCTGCTCGCTCGGTCTGCTCGGTGTTGTGCTGAGCGTCACCATGCAGTGCCGAACACCGTACTGTGTGGAAGAACAGTTTCGCGAGTATCGCCACGTGCGGGATGTCCTCGCGGCGGAAGACGAGTTCCCGTTGCAGCAGTTCTATCTCATCCCCTGGCGGTGGTCCTGCATCGCACAGCATCGACGCGAAGTCGATGGTCCGCCAACCCTGTTGGGGGTGATCTACCGCTGGTACCGGTTCCTCACGTTCGACGTGTTGATGCACTGGTACATCCTGCTCCTGGTCCACATCATCGGGAGTCCTGCCGTGATCCGGTTTTCGTTTCGCCGGTTGATTCCCGCGTTGGTGGTTCGCAACTGGCCTGCGGTGGGGCCGTCATCAAAGCAAATGGTGATGGAGCATGAATTGTTTCGGCATGGCGAAACGGAACTGTTTGTGCAGCGGCATCGGTTGGATGAGGCGATTGAGTATGTGCGGCAGTTGATCACAAGTTGCGGGGAGGCTGACGCGCCGGTGACCCCGGAGTTCGAGGCGCAGATCGACCGCGTCAATGCGCGGGAACAATGGCAGATGCTCCGCGGAACTTACTGTCACCATTTCCCCATCTGTGTCCGCAAGGTATTGCCGGACGACACGCTGATTTCAATGGCGAGCAATATTGGGATCGTGGCATCCATAGATGGTGGGGGCGAATTTCATGCAGAGAGTCCTGCGGCGGTCCACGCCCCAATGGGACCGGCGTCACCGACGGAACCCTGGTACGCCATTACCTTCACAAACTATCACCCACGTGGATCGCATCTGCCGTTTGATCAATTCGTGGCGTTGCTGCTGCATTCGATGCATCACCTCTTCGGCGCCCGAGCACACTGGGGTAAACTCTGCCCGTTGCCAGTAGCGGATCTGACCGCCCTTTATCCGGAGTTCTCAAAGTTCCGCGCGATCGTCGCTGGCATGAATCCCGCAGCTCGATTTCAGAATCAGTGGACACGCGAACTGCTGGAATCCGGTTTAAGGGAGCCTTGAGAGCTGCAGTCCGCCCCAGCTAATGTTGCGACCTGGACCACGTTGAATCTGTGAATGTTCTCAATTTGTAAAGCAATTCTCCATGCATCGCGTGTTCTTGTTGTCGGTTCTGTTGGCGTGGGGGGTGCTCCACACGTTGGTCTTCCCTGTTGAGGCGGCGGATGAGAAGCCGAACATTTTGTTCGTGCTGGTTGATGACTTCGGTCCGCGCGACCTGAGTTGCTATGGATCGACGCTCTATGAAACTCCGCACATGGATCGACTCGCGGCGTCTGGGGCCAGGTTTACGCAGGCGTACGTGGCTTACCCTCGGTGTGTTCCTTCACGGTTCGCGATTCTCACGGGGAAGCATCCCGCCGGATTTCAGCAGGATCGCGACAGCGTTCACGTCGAACCGGGACGCGATGTGACGTTTGGCACCCCGTTCCAACAGGCGGGATACGCAACGTTTTACTGCGGCAAATGGCATTTGGGCGATGGCGTTTCGGAGCCAACACATGTCGGCTTCAACACGACGGTGGCGGCAGGCGCTGCCGGTGCC
>JAGQQB010000382.1 GCA_020426425.1 Planctomycetaceae bacterium
GCCTGTTCCATCCGGTGATTCAGTGGTGAAATCCCCCTCGCGGGGAGAACAGCCTGCAGGTGGCACCGACTCGTCCATGCAGGCCGCACAGCGCAACTCGATACTCCTTCGGTCCGTCCGATCAAGGAATGCTAGTCCAAGCAGCAAATTGCGACAAGATGCGGTTTTTGGGAGGGGCCAGGGGGCGGGGTTGGGGATCAGGGGAGGAATCGGGAATCGGGAGTCAGGATTCAGGGGGACGGAGGACTGAGGACGGAGGATCGAGGAAGGGGTGACGGGCAACGTTCAACCTTAGACCTTCAACGCTCAACGCTCGCGCAGCGACTCTCAACCGTCCCGCGAGACTTTCTGAATAATCCACCACAACAGAAACAGCATGGTCACGAAGACGATGGACATCCAAATCCCGTACTGGAAAAAGAGCCAGTACAGTTGGGCCATCGGTTCGACTGCTTTGGAACGGCGCTCCTGCACGACCGCGACCCAACCGGACTGGCCGACATCGGCGCAGGCGGCGAGCCATTCGCCGCGATACTGAGGATCAACGTCGTTCAACGGATCGAGATACGCGGGGTCACGCTGCTGACGCCGGAATTCCGCGAAGTGATTCGGCTCCAACTGCAGCAGTTGTTTGAGCTTCGCGTCGTCTTTGAGCGGTCGCAGATGCGCCGGGGTCATCCATTGGTGATCCAACAACAGCGGCGGATGCTCCCGCGTATCCACCAGCGACAGGAAGAAATCCTCTTCTGCTTCGGAGTTGCCGGATGACTCCCGAATACGGGCCTCCCACTCCAGCAACAGATCGGTGACGTGAATCGTGCGGATCATCGCCCCGATGACTTCCGTCCGTTCCCGATTCCAAAGGGGCACTCCCAACCCGACCATGAACTGACCAGTCGCACCGCTCCGGAACGCCACCGAAATCCCGGCTTCTGTTCGCGGCCCGACCTGCGACAGGTCATCTGTCGCCAACAGATCGACACCTTGCCCATGGAAATAGTCGCGATGCCGCCACGATCGGTACAAAGTCTCACTGCGAGGATTGCGGAAGACCTGAATCCCCTCGCGGTTGTACAGCAGCAAACTCTCGTCCGGCGTGCGTCCTTCTTCCATTAACTGGCGATCTGACGATGTCTTATAGTTGTCCAACAGTCGACTGATTTGATCATGCCGTCCCTCACCCGGTGCCGGAGCTTCTTCGGGGAGCGCGGGATCGTGCTCGTTGGCCGCTTGCCAGGCGGAGATGTCGTCGAGAACGACCTCCGGGTCTTCTCCTAATGAGGCGGAGACCACCGAGGCCAACTCCTCCAGCTCGCGCAGTCGACTGGAAATATCCTGCTGCACACTCCCCGCGAGAATACTTACGGCTGCGGCATCACTGCTGAGTGCCCGGTTATACAGGTGTGTCTCAGCCTGATCGACGGCTCGAGGGATGACGATGCCAGCCCCCCACAGCAACGTCAGCGCGAACAGCACCGGGCCGAGGAACCCCAGCCACACCAGCGGACGGCGGGCCTGTTGCAGTTCGCGGCGTTCCAGCAGATCGAGCACCACCTGGGCGTTGCTGAGTCTTCGATGTGGATCGCGGTCGAGACAGCCATCGACAATGTCCGCCAGCTCGCGGTCGACCCCATACACGTCGCGATGTCCATCTGGTTCAGGTGCGGCCAGAATCGCCGCGCGATACACATCGAGTCGTTCCTCCATGGTCTTCGCCGCATCAAGTTGGGCATCGAGTTCTGTGTCCCGATACGGCACCGAACCGGTGAGCATCTGATACATCAACACGCCCAGCGCGTACACGTCCCAACGAACGTCCGGCACCCCATTCAGTTGCGCCTGTTCTGGTGACATGTAGTACAGGGTGCCTAGCGAAGGACTTTGGTCGGTGGCCAGACGCGATTGACCAAAGTCCGCCAGACGCGCCTGCAGGCTGCGATCGAGCAGCACATTTGCCGGCTTGATATCGCAGTGCAGAATCCCTGCCCCGTGTGCGTGCGTCAGTGCTTTAGCGACTGACTTGGCGATCTGCACTGCTTCCGTACACGGGAGCGGCCCTTCCGTCAGTCGCGTGGCGACAGAGCCCGCTTCCAGATACTCCATCACGAAATACGGAGGATCGTGCTCCCAGCCGACATCCAGCAAGCGGACGACATCACGTGAGGCATCGAGCGTGGCCAGTTTCTCGACCTCGCGGGACAGCAGCGCCCAATCGAGTCCGCGTCGCCGCGTGAAGAACTTAATCGCCACATACCGGCCGGTGTTCAGCTCTCGACCGAGCCAGACTGAGCCAAACGATCCCGACCCCAAACACCGGATAACGTCGTAGCCTGGAGGAAACGCAGGGAAGGCGAGATTCTGCAGACTCAAATCCCGCGCAGCCGCCCGCTGCCCCTCATCCTGGGTCAGAGTGTCATCATTGGTTCGAGGAGAATCAGTCACGGGCGATGGGGGGAATGACAGGTCACCGGCGGGCAATCGGCAGTCGGCAATCATGAATCGTCAATCAGCAATCGTCAATCAGCAATCGTCGTTCCTTGTTGCTTGTTCCTCGTTCCTCATTCAAATCGGTTCGGACGCTGGCAGCGTCCGGTACGATCTGCTTACCGTATGAATTCATCGGACTTGCTCACAAACATGAATGCCCACCTGCTCCGCGCACTGATGACACAATCTCATTCCTGGTCCTTCGCCAATCGATGTTGGCAACCTCAGTCGCTGCCGCGCCTGATGGGCATTCTGAATGTCACGCCGGACAGTTTCTCCGACGGCGGCTCCTGGTGTGATGTCAGTCGAGCGGTGGACCATGCCCTGGCGCTGGAGGCCGATGGAGCCGATCTGATCGACGTTGGTGGTGAGTCAACACGACCTGGCGCAGAGCCGGTCGACGAGTCTGAGGAGCTGCGTCGCGTGATCCCAGTCATTGACCGACTGCGAGGACAACTCCAGATCCCGATCTCCGTCGACACGATGAAATCCCGCGTGGCCGCAGAAGCACTGATCGCCGGGGCACAGATCGTTAACGACGTCTCCGCTGGCATGTTCGATGCAAACATGGCGCATGTCTGCGCGAACAGCGATTGCGGTGTGATCCTGATGCATATGCAAGGGACACCGCAAACCATGCAGCAGGAACCGCACTACGATGATGTCGTTGCCGAGGTGTTGCAGTTTCTCGAAGAACGAATGCAGGCATTCGTGGCTAGCGGCGTCTCCTGCGAACGGATCGTGCTCGATCCCGGCATCGGGTTTGGAAAGACGGCCGCCCATAACCTGTCGTTACTGAAAGCGATCCCACAACTGCGGGCAACTGGACGCCCCGTCTTGATCGGACACTCCCGAAAACGCTTCCTCAAACATCTCCTCGGGCGCGACGTGGAAGAACGACAGGCTGGCACAATCGGCGTTTCCATCGCCCTCGCCGAATCTGGTGCCGATCTCCTCCGCGTCCATGACGTGCGAGCCATTCGCGACGCGCTGCAAGCGTGGGTGTCGCTGCGCGACCGTTGAGCGTTGAGCGTTGAACGTTGAGCGTTGAAGGTCTAAGGTTGAACGTTGCCCCTTCCTCGATCCTCCGTTCTCGA
>JAGQQB010000383.1 GCA_020426425.1 Planctomycetaceae bacterium
GAAGTCTGAGGGCGCGATCGGCGACAGGTCGATCCGTTTGCATCAGGCTACCGGGAGCAAATCCAATCTCCGTGCCTCCGTGAGAGCCAATCGCGAGCAGAGGTATGGCACGGATCAAGTTGACAGAGATCAGCGCTGACCTGCTGGGCCACCAAACCTGACGGGTAGCAAAGCAACCTGCGCCGCCCCGCGAAAGCGAGTCCAGCCAAACAAGCAGGGTGAACGGCGTTGTGCCGCATGCACCTCAACCTCATCAATGCTTCCCGGTCGCCAGGAGCAGCGCGATCTCACACGCCCGTTCATACTGCGGAATCGACAGTTCTTCCTTCACGGTATGAATGCCACTCTGTCCGCAGCCGAGCGTCACCGTCGGGAATCCATGCGCCGTCATCCAATTGGCATCGAGTCCGCCATTGGAGATTCGAGTCAGCGGCTCCAGTCCTGTCGCTGCGATTGCCGCCAACGCTGATTGTACCACCGGTTCCTGTTCATCAATGCGGAACGACTCATACTTGTGCCGTACGTCGACCGTAACCTTGCCGCATTGCCCGGCGGCGTTCTTGACCTGTTTCGCTGCGGCCTGAAACGCCTTGGTGATGGCCGCGACAATCTTTCCACGGAATGCAGGATCGTGACTGCGGGCCTCGGCGCGAATGCGGAGTGAGTCGAGCACGACATTAGTCGCCTCGCCCCCTTGCAACACCCCGATGTTGCTCGTGCCGCGGTTCTTCCCCTTCACGACGAGGCCGTGCCAACCCTCTTCGTGCAATTGAGCGATTGCCCGACTGGCAATCACCGCCGCGCTCACTCCATCTTCGGGATGCGCTCCTGCATGGCTCGCCAGACCGTGGACCTCAATCTCCAGGTGATCATCCCCGGTAGCCCCGACAACCGCGACGTTCGGCGCGCCCCCATCCCAATTAAAACAGAGCTGTGGCTTCCCCAGCTTGGCTGCCGACACATACCGCGCCCCGACCAATCCCACCTCTTCCTGAATCGGCCAGAACAGCGTGAGCGGCGGATGCGGCAACCCCTGCTTAGCGATGGTCAGCCAGGTCTGGAGGATTACCGCCGCCCCGGCCCGATCATCGCCGCCCAATGCAGTACGAGGATCACGGGATCGAATCACATCCCCGTCCCGTGAGGGCTTTGCCCCCACACACAGCGGCACTGTGTCCATATGCGCCATCAATAGCCGTCGTGGACCACGCACTGTCCCCGGCAGCTTGACAATCAGATTCCCGATCTCGCCCCCGATGTGACTCTTCTTGTGAGCGTTGTCGAACTGGATCGCCGACTCGGGCACTCCTGACTTCTTTAGCTTCGCCACGATGAACTCGGCAATCTGCCGTTCCTTCCCGCTCTTGCCGGGAATCTCCATCATCGACATCACCAGATCCAAACTCATGGCTTCCATCCGTTTGATTAAGAGAGATTTCAAAGCCGCCACAGGACCCCACGCGTCGGCGAGGGATCATTACCAGCCAGTGTGCAACCTAACTCAGCGAGAACGTTTCGAGTGGCACTTCGTTGTAAGCAACATGTCTTGAGACCATCTCAAAGAGCTCGACTTCGCGGAGCACGCACAACGCTCAGTGACTCAAAGATTCACGCGATCAGCCGACACTCCCGAACTCACTTCGCCATCACGGCAGCTTGCTCTGGAAAGTCCTCGGCATACCGCTTCAACAGTGCATCGACATCGTTCGGGACGATGTAAATTCGCCCCCGGATCGTCTTCGTCTCGCCTGGTTGCAGTCCCCCCAGGCGAAAGTCCGCGTGCAGGCAGACGATCACTCCTTGGAACAACTCCTGATACGGCTCGAACGCCGTCGCAAACAACCTCGTCTCATCGGCCGAGAAGCATCCGATCAGTCCATTGCTCGGCACCAACTTGCTCAAGGGGCGAGGATTCACATCGTTTCGATCCACCCCTCGCGGTGCCCACACTTGACCCGGCACATACCGCGCCTCCGTCGCCCACTCTGGCGTTGGCATACGCGTCAGTTCCCCGTCCAGAAACACAAAGCTCTTCGCCAGATAGGTCTGCTGATTTGCCCCGGTGAAGCGATCCAGTCGTATGCACGGCTGCGCCCAGTGCGCCTCTGACCGCTGTTTCGTCGGATTGTGAGCCGTCAACGCGAAGCGAACCTCATCGTGAGTCGACTCAATGACATGCTCCACCACCAGTCCATCTTCCACTTGGCATCGCAGCTTCAGTCGATGCCCCGCGTCAGATGCTTCCAGCAATTCCGTTTCATGCTTCATTCGCGTGTGCTTGACCCAATCCGCATCAGTCGATCCTGCCCGGCAATACGCTTCCAGATAGTGAATCCTGATCTTCTCGCCCGGCACCTGCGGACCTGAGATTGTCAGGTAGTTCTGCTCCCAGTGCAGCCGCAGTGGATCGCCTTCCGCCCACACCACGACCGGAACGCACACACACATCAGCCAAGCAATCAGCAACTTAGCCATTAACTCCGCTCCCAATAGACAGACGACAACCCTGCGTCAGCAACTACAGGCATCCTAACCACTCCCCATTCCCAGCGCCACCCTCAGCGCGACATCAGGGGGAATAGATCGGGGATCGGGATTCGCAAGTCGCAAGAGATTCTTCCCCCCCCTTCACGCCTCAACGAGGGCCGCAGGCCCATCAACGCTCAATACTCAATAGATACGCAGCGTCCCCTGCGCAACCCCCATCCCGTTGATTGAACACTCGACCCGCCCAACACGACGGACGAAGGCAGTATGCTCCTCCACAATCAACCGCTCCGCCCCACCCAGCTCACCACCCCATGCGTGCTCCGGCGGGCTGCTGGCGATCAACTCACCCTGCAGTTGCGACCACTCCCCCTCGGATTCCATCGCCGCCTCCGCGAACGCAACATCGTTCCCCCGGCCCCACCGCTTCGCGTTGCCCGCGACTCGAATGGCCGACCGATCAAAGACACCCAGGGCCACGCTGTCACACTCAGCGACCCTCATCGCCCCGAGTATCTCGCCCAGCTGGAAGCCTACCACCACCGCGTTGCCATTCTCTCTCTCGCCGAGGCACTGAGCGACGATCCCGAGATCCGGTTCGAAACACTGTGCCCCAACGATGCGGCGAACACCACGGCTTCCGACCAGTGGCTCGCCTACGCCGATGCACTCGCCGAGGAACTCGAAACCGCCGGTTTCACCGCCGGTGATCTCATCCGCCTCTGCCAGGAAATCTGCCGACTCAGCAATCTGTTCGATGACCATATACAGACGCAAGCGGCAAATTTCTCCTCGGCCACTCCGCCCGACACCGATTGAGCGATCAACTGCACCTTCCCCGCACGTTGCAGTATGAAATCCTCCGTGTCTGCGAACGCCTGCATCTGCCAGAAGATCAGTTCCTCGCGATGCCCTATCCGCAACAGCTCCACCTCCTCGCCTACCATCGACTCCGCCTGCTCGAAGAGCATGCATAACCACCACCTGCCGCCATGGATCTTCCCGATCTCTCCACTGTTGCCGGGTCCGAACTCACCGTCGATCAACTCCGCGGCATCCTGGCCCAGATCGATCTCGACCTGATGAACCTCGTCCG
>JAGQQB010000384.1 GCA_020426425.1 Planctomycetaceae bacterium
CAGAGCTGCGCTCTAACCAACTGAGCTATACCCCCTCGAAATCGAGGGAAGTGCCGGTTGGCCTCGCCCTCCAGCGGGTCGCGGATGATACGGACGGAGTTGCGTCTCCGCAAGTGTGCCGGCCCGGTTTTTTTCTCATTCGGCGCCACGGCCCGGCAAGGGAATCGCGGCAGTCGAGCGGCGGTTGTAAGTGGCAGTAGGGAAAGAGGTTAACGTACTGTGCACCGAAAGCTGACCCAGCCACCCGTCTGACCTGGCAGTGGATCGGTGAACTCGAACGTCAGTACTTGGCTCCCGGCCCCGTTGGGGTGGACATCGAGTTTTCCAGGAAGGTTCGCGTCGACGCTCCCTTCGATGTAATCCAGTCTTGGGGAGAGGTTGTCGACGACGCGGACCGTTAGGAGTTCCCGGTCACCGACATTGTCGAAGCGAATGGTGAAGGTGATCTCGTCACCCGAGGCAGCGGTCTGCTTGTCGGCTACCTTGGTGATCGTGAGATCTCCAACCTTGCGGCGGTCTTCAATGCCCACGAACTCCTGGGCAAACGCTTTCGCTTGTACGGTTTGTCCGCCGCGGTAGTGCCCTTGAATGATTGGTGGTTGCGTCTGCGACCAGGCCAAGGCGGCGTCCTGGGCAAGTGTGAGCTGTGCTTTGTCGATTCTCTCGTACTGACCTTCGCGGAAGGCGATGTAGTCTTCGAACGCGTTGAGCAGCACGGAATGTTGGTCGAGGCGCTGATCGATGGTCAGGTTGCCATCGGACTGAGCCCGTTCCAATCCGCTGGCTCGGGCACGCATGTCGACCCGAACTGCAGCCTCGCGCTGCACCTGCTGGTCGAGCACCATGCGATGTTCAAAGCCAGCCACGCCCGCCCGGTCATGTGCGCCAGCGGCGCGGGCGATGGCATAGTCTTCGTTAACTCCGGAGATCGACCGGACGGAGCCGAAACGAGGGGCGTAAATGCAGGTCCTGTTCGAGGCTTTGACATGCTGGGCGCCGGTGTCGTCTGCATATTCAACGACGGTGTCCTCGGTGTTCAGCCCCATGCGCTGGAACCCATCGTAGTGAATGGGGAGTTCGCGGTCGCCACCATCGCAGATGTATTCGTCGTTCGATACTTCTGCCGGGAACGAACGCATCCTGGGGGGCGGCATCACCGGATTGGTCAGGCACGGTGGGCAATTGGGCAATTCGACCTGGGGTTCGCATGGATATGGGAAGGGTGCGGCGGATTGCGGTGCCGTGACAGTGGGAGGCATCGTTGCAGGCCCGTGGGCCTCAGGAGCCATCAGCGGTTGTTCGGACGTTTCGACCGCTGGTGGAGATTCCTCAAGGAACGACCGAACAGCACTGAAATCAGGCTGCTTCGTCTCCTCGCCGGGCACAATGAACTCGGCAGAGACCTGTTGGATCATACTTGGACTCGACTGCGCGCCGAGGAATACCCGGCCTTCGTCCATGGAATCGAGTTCTGCGTTGCCATCGACAGTCGGTATTGGTACTGGCACCGAGGCGGCCTGTTCCAGCGGTTCGATTGCCAGGAAGGGGGCGGATCCCAGCTTCGGCTCGTGAGCCGCATGCTGTGCGAATGGATCGTTCGTTGGGACGGCTGGTTGGGCTGCCGAGAGTTGCTGGACGGACGAGGACTCGTCTTCCGCCGCGACTGCGAAGGCGTGCGTTACGCCCGACCCTTGTGCCGATCGACTGGGGGGCAGCGGCTTGTGGTGCTGGGCCGATGTGCGGTTCAGGGATGCGCAGGAACTGCCGCAGAGCAACAATCCGCCGAGGAAGAGTGGACTCATCCAGTGTCGAATGCTGATCGAGCGAGTTGTCTCAGATGTACGTTGCGGAGTCATTGGGGGGGCCTCTGAACGATGGAGCGACCGCATGTCGCTCGTACCGAATGCGTCGTCTCACTCCCGAACCGGCAGCGCGCCGACCCTGGTGGAGGATGTGGCTGGTGCGCCGGTAAACATCACGGGTGAGTTGCTGTAGAACTCATCAGTCGCGGCGTTGGGATCGGGAATACGGCCGCCGAGGCGAATGATTGCCATGGGGCGACCGCGATGATCGGCGGCGGCGAGGAGATTGTCTTTGCTGGGGAGATCAGTCACCGGCACGCCATTCACCGCAGTGACCGGTGCGGCGAAGTCGGGCTGTTCGAGGTAAACCACCTTAGTGATCATCCGATCCTGCAATGCTGCTTCAAGTTCTTCGCTGGTGAGTTCCAGTGGAATTGGGAACTGCTGGGCGAGACCTTCGGGGGGATGCAGTCGATCGAGGATCTCAATTGTCGGATACAGTTCCACACCGGGATGGAACTTCAGTTCGGAGATCTTCAGGCGATAGGTATGCCCCACCAGCATGGTCACCTGGACCGGAGCGGCGGTACTGACGGCCTGGTGTGGTCCCCCCTGATAGAAGGTGACCGAACCTGGCTCAGGGAGAATCACCTTGACCGGCTGTGGCTGAGCATGTGCCCCAGGATTGCCAATAGCCTGCCAGCGACTTGCGACGCCGGGCAACTGGCGATGATCGAGCGGGAAGTATTTCCCCGGCACCTGGGCCGTAGCCCACGAACCAGCCAGCAACGTCATCACGCTTGCAATGAGCAGTCGTGACGCGAGTGTTCGATTAGGCTGAGAAGGACTCAATGTCGTGACCTCATCCTGCGGGACCATGCGGCTCATCGATTCTTGTTGAGGGTGCTCAAGGCAATCAGCAGGATTACTCCCGCGAGAGCGGATGCACCCAGTAGAACCATGATGGACATCATTGTGCCTCGTTCCAGTGGCGGTCGGGCGGGAAGGATTGCAATCGTCCACCGCCCAACCTGAATAACCGCCAAGAAGGTGAGTCGCTGGCGACGGCTCGCAAACGACTCACCTCGAATCTTGAGGAACCGAATTCCACGCCGATGATTACTGGCCTGGTGGACAGTAACCACCTTGTCCAGCGGCCCACGCGGGCATGGACAGTTCACCCTGTTGATAGGATGGATGGGTTTCGGTGTACTGGATGTACTTCACCGGATCAGGCAGGCTGATGCCTGGCTCATGCCGGACGTCGATCAACACCTGATCGACTGGTTCCGGAATGTTGTAGTCGGTGGTGTTCCGAACAACGTGTCGCTTCAGGCTCGCGGGACGCCCCAGTGGCAGATGGGGGGGGCCGGGCAGACCGATCGGCGTGCCGGTGATGGGATAGCCGTACATCTGATTGCTGGCCATGTTCATGACGGGATCATAAGGCGGCTGACCAGGATAGCTTGGGCCACCCATCATCATGTCGCCTGGGATGTTCGAGCCGCCGTCGAAGGCACCAATCGGCTGAGGAGGCACGAACTGGCCTTCTTCACCGCTCACGCGAACGACGTTGTGAGCCACCTGCTGCAGTTGGCCGTTTTCATCAACATACTGTCCCAGGGCACCACCGGCCTGAACGGGCATTTCGTGGTCCATGTTCCCCATGCGGATCACCGCCATGATGGTGCCGCGACGATCGGCTTCGGCCACGGGATCAAGACCAGGACCGAGTCGGGTGGAGACGAGTTCTTCCACACCGGCGATCGCCAGCTCCTGA
>JAGQQB010000385.1 GCA_020426425.1 Planctomycetaceae bacterium
TCATCTCCGGCATCCGTTGATCCGCGACAACGACGGGAATTGGACGCGCATCGAGCAGTGCCAGCGCTTCCCCTGCGCTCTGCGCCAGATGAACCTGAAACTCCTCTTCGAAAGCAGCTTCAAAGACATGCAGATTGCTGAGTTCGTCATCGACGTACAGAATGTCACGGCGAACGTGAGTCTCTGAGTGCAAATCGCTCATGGGGAGATCAAGCTGTTAAGGAAGTCCACGGACGCGACGCTCATACCGAATGCGAAGCTGGCAGGTCACCACAGAAATGTTCAGGCGCCGAGGTGGGCGAGGCGACACACCGAGTCCCGTTCTGGCGTCACTTGCGGGCGGGTGATCAGTGCGAACACTCACCTTCTCTGCGTGCTGCAGTGACCATTAACCGGAGTTATTGCATCGGCCACAACCATCTGTGACATCAACGGCCTTTCACGATGACTGCTGAGTTCAAATCCACCAGCCGCAGCGATCCTTACGCCAGCACACTCTGGTTCGCCTGTTCCACCGGAGAAGACTCAGTTGTGCGAACTTCCTTCGGTATCGACAGCACAAACTCGGTGAACTTCCCCTCCTCGCTATCGACAGCAATTGCCCCCCCGAGATTCGTGACCAGACTATGGCAAATCGAAAGCCCCAACCCCGTCCCCTGCCCCGGTGGCTTGGTGGTGAAGAACGGATTGAAGATTGCGCTGCGAACAGGCTCTGGTATCCCAGGGCCATTGTCTCTGATCCGAACGATCCAGTCGTCCACGAGATCCTCAGTCACGACGTCAATTCGGCCCCGGCCGTCGAGCGCATGAATCGCATTAGCCAGGATGTTCATGAAGACCTGATCCAACTGACCGAACGGACCGCAGACTGGTTGATGCGCGGCGAACTGCGTCACGACAACAATCCCGCTAAGCTTGCCGTCACCAATTGTTCGCATGCCGTCACCGTCGTTGGCATCATCGACAATCTGCATCTGGCGATGTTGCAGCCGCAGCAGGTTCAGGCATGTCCTGAGTGATTGGACCAGATCAAAGGCTTCGTGCGCTCGACTGCCAGGATGCGCAAACTGCTTCATCTCCTCGACAATCTTTGCGGTCCGCAGCGCTCCCGCCGAGATGATGTCCGTCAGTTGCAGTGTCTTTCGTAACAATTGTTCCTCGGCGGAATCCTCGCGCTCCATAGCCTGCAATCGCTCCAGCCGTGTGCGCAACACTTCGGCCCCCGAACAGACGGGATTGATCGAATTGTTGACTTCATGTGCCAACCCGGCGACCAGTTGCCCCATACTTGTCAACTTCTCGGCCCGCACCAGTTGCTCCTGCATTTGACGCTCCCGCTGCAACGAAAGTGACAGCTCATCATTCCGCCGCAGCAACTCCTGATGCATGCGACTGAGTCGCATCAGCGCCCTGACCCGCGCATGCAGTTCCTCTTCCGCAAAAGGCTTTTCCAGATAGTCGTCCGCACCGCAATCAAGTCCTTCGACCTTCATCTCTGTCTTTACGCGGGCGGTCAACAACATGAACGGAATCCACGCGGTTCGTGAATCTGCCTTCATCGCCCGGCAAAAGTCATGGCCGCTCATCCCCGGCATCATGACATCGGAAATAATGCAGTCTGGCAGCCGCGTGCACGCGACATCGCATCCCTGCTGTCCATCCTTGGCTTCGAGGATTTGGTAGGTTGACTGCAGGAGTCGCCGCAGCAAATAGCGAACTTCGGTGTTGTCATCCACAATCAGGACCGTGGGGCGATCAGCTGCGAGTTCCTCGCTCTTGGGGATGGCCGCATCAATCATCGTCACGGCTTCCAGGTCGGCGTAGGGATTCACAAACAGCAGGTCTGAAGGACTCTCCAGTGATTCCTCGGACCACGCGTCGTCCACGTCACCCGGCGGCAGGACCACCGAGAAGGTACTCCCCCGGCCAACTTCGCTCTCCACTCGGACACAACCGTCGTGTTGCTCGACCAGTTCTTTAACCAGCGCCAGTCCCAGCCCGGTTCCGGCAAACTGTCGCGAGGTTGATCCATCGAGTTGCGTGAACCGCTGAAACACCCGGGCTTGGTCGGCTGCGGAAATCCCTGGTCCCGTGTCCTGCACCGTGATGGACAAGCTGGCAACTGTGCCCCCGGCGTACTGCTGATCTGTTCGCAGACAGACGCGCCCTCCCGGTGGCGTGAACTTGATTGCGTTGGAAATCAGATTGCTGACAATCACATCGAGTTTCTCCCGATCTGCCACGAGTGGAACCGTGATTGCGCCCGGTTCGAACTCCAGCCGCAACTGTCGTTGTTCGGCGAGGGGCCGCGCGGCGAGGAGGAGTTGCCCCAGCCATTCGTTCAAATCGAGTAGCACGCGCCGCATCTTGACTTGTCCCGCCTCGATGCGGGAGAACTCCAGGAGATGGTTGATCTGCGTCAGCAACCGTTGCGCGTTGAGATTCGCGACCTTCAAGAGTGTCTGCTCCTCGTCGGTCAACGAGTGCTCACTGGTTCGCAACATCTGTGAGAGCGGCGAGAGAATCATCAGTAGCGGGGTGCGCAGCTCGTGGCTGACGTTTGAGAAAAACGCCGTCTTCAGTTGATCGAGTTCCTGCAACTGTTCGATGGACTCCTGAAGCTGCTCGGTGCGCACATTTACCTGTTGCTCCAGGCTGGCGTTCAGTTCGTGGAGTTTGTCGTGCGAAGCCCGCAGTCTGCCCACCATGATATTGAACTGCCGCGCTAGCTGATCGATCTCATCCGTGCCTGTGGGACAGAGCTGCTGTCCCAAATCGCCCGCCTCGACTTTGCGCATCGCCAGCACCAGTTGCTGCACCCGACTGGTGATCGAGTTCGACAGAGAGCGCGCGATCGCAATGCCGATCAGCAACGCGATCACCGTAATTGCCAGTGTATGTTCGCGCAGTAGGGCGACCGCCGCAGCCGCCTGCTCGGGACTCTCGAGTAGCAGTTGGGAACGCTGGAGTGCCAATCCGCCAATCATCACTGCCGTGACAAGAATGGTGATTCCAAATGCCAACTGAAGCCGGCGCCCCAATCTCGCTGCGGGCAGTTGATCAAACGCAACGGGAACACCCGTTGCGATCAGTTGCCGTACGACCGGTCGAAGTCCCTGTTCGGTGACCAGAAACGTCAGGATGATAATGCACGACAGCCCGAGAAACCCCGCAACACATACCTGCAACAGAATCGGCCAGGCCTGGCCCGACAGCCACAGCGACAGACAAATCGGTACGATGGTCAACCAGGGATCGATCATCGATTCCCAGAACGCGATCCGGCGCGGCAGCAGCACTGCCTGTTCCGCCGCGCTCGCTTGTCGCCGCCGTGTGGAAACGCGACCGGCCCGCTCGTCTTGAAGGAACTCCCGCAAGTCGCGACTGAGCTGCCGCACCATCCAGGTGGTCACCACCGCAGCCAGAAGTGTCGCGCTAAGTGCTGCACGACCAAAAACCGCCTGGTTCGTTGCATCAAGCCCCAGCGTCCAGTTCACGTATCCAATACATAGCACTCCGGCAACGATCGCGAATGCCCGCGTGGCCAGATACAGCCGCAACAGGTAATCGGGATGA
>JAGQQB010000386.1 GCA_020426425.1 Planctomycetaceae bacterium
AAGGTGAAGACCAGCGTGCTCGCCCAAACATACCGCCACCGGGCACCGCCGGGAATCTTCTCGTACAGTGCCGCCTGCATGATCGCCCGATATCCAACGCGATGGTCCAACCAGTCGAGCAATGAGGTGATCATGAGATCAAACGCGATCCGTGCGAAGTGACGAAGCCGACCTGCCGCAGAAGATCAGTGAGAATCTGGGATGCCAGGCAGGCGATGATGCTGGCAAGGTAAAGCGGCGGAAGCGGAATCGCAATGTCGTTTTCGGCATTGCAGAGCAACGTTGCTCCGAGCGACGATGCGCCGGGGACACTCCCCGACACCTGACCCCCGACACCTGACCCCTTATACTCCCCGACATGATCCAGTCTGCCCCCCCATTGATTGAGATTCGGTCGATCACCAAACGGTTCCCTGGCGTGACCGCATTAAGTGACGTGCAGTTTGATATTCGCGAGGGGGAGTTTCATTCGATTTGTGGAGAGAATGGAGCGGGCAAGAGCACGTTGATGAAGATCCTTTCGGGCGTACAGACGGAATACGAAGGAGACATCTGCCTGCGTGGTGAGCCAGTGCATTTTCGTGGCACCCGAGATGCTGAGTCGGCAGGGATCAGCATCATCCATCAAGAACTCAATTTGGTGGAGCAACTGAGTGTTGCGGCCAACATCTTCCTGGGACGTGAACTCACGTCGCTAGGCTTTCTCGACGACCGCGAGATGGAGCGACAGGCGGCGGCACTATTCGCGCAGCTTGAATGTTCCATCACGCCACATCAGCTCGTGGGGGAGTTGAGAGTTGGTGATCAGCAACTGGTGGAAATCGCCAAGGCACTTTCGCTTAAGACGTCCATTCTCATCATGGATGAGCCGACCAGCGCGCTCACGGAAACCGAGGTGGAACGGTTGTTTCGGGTGATCGAAAAACTCCGCGTCCAGGGGGTCACGATCCTGTACATCTCCCACAAGATGGAAGAGGTCTTTCGACTCAGTGACCGCATCACCGTGCTGCGGGATGGGCGGCATGTGCGGACGCTGGATCGGGAGCAGACGAATCCCCGCGAAATCTCACACCTGATGGTGGGGCGCGAAATTGAAGAAGTGAACCTGGGAGGGGAACGATCTCCCGGCAAGGTGCTGCTCGATGTTCACGACTTGTCGCTCCCTTGGCCGGGGCATGCACGACAATGGCGGCTCGACAAAGTCTCGTTCTCACTTCGTGAAGGAGAAGTGGTCGGGGTGGCAGGCCTGATGGGCGCTGGTCGCACGGAACTGCTGGAGACGCTGTTTGGTGCGCGTCCGGAGCGATTCACCGGCGAGATTCTTCTGAGTGGAGAGAGCGTGCGTTTCCGGCATCCTGGCGAGGCGACCGCTGCCGGACTCGCCATGGTGACCGAAGATCGTAAGCGACTCGGGTTGTTCTCGCTGATGTCCGTGCGGGAGAACATCACCTTATGCACGTTGCCGGAGGTGACCTCTGCGGGGCTGATCTCCGGTGCCGCAGAACAAACGGCCGCGCGGGAGTCGATCGACCAGTTGGGGATCAAGACCGCCGGTCCAGAAGCAAGGGTGACGAGCCTGTCGGGTGGGAATCAACAGAAGTGTATCATCGCCCGCTGGCTCAGAACGAAGCCCGCCGTGCTCCTACTCGATGATCCAACACGCGGCGTCGATGTCGGCGCGAAGGCCGAGTTGTATCGGGTGATTGACGATCTTTGCCGCCAGGGACTTGGCATCTTGGTCACGTCGAGCGAGATGCCCGAACTGATCACGCTCTGCGACCGGATTCTCGTTCTGTGCGAAGGCCGCTTGACCGGCGAACTCCAGCGTGAGGAGTTCAGCGAGCACCGCATCATGGAACTGGCGACAACCGGCATCAGTTAGCGGTAGGGATTGTTCAGGGTGAGTGTGGTGTACTCGTTCGGCTGGGGAGCCGACGTGGTCTGAACCACCGCACCCGTACCCGCAAAGATTCCCTCCCCGCGGCGGGTTCGACCTGGTGGAAAGATCGACATTCAGCAATCAGAATAGGTTGCGGTAGCTTTACACATCTGGAGATGTACCGATGACGGCCCTGGATTACGCGTGGGAGATGATCCGCTTCGACAGCGTCAGCGCGCGATCAAATGTCGCGGTGACCGACTATGTAGAAGACGTCTTGCGGCGACTGAATCTGGAAGTCGAGCGTCTGGAGTACGATGATGAGCACGGCGTGCGCAAGGCGAATGTGGTGGGCAAGCTGGGGACTGGTGTCGGCGGGCTGGCGTACTTCGGGCACACCGATGTGGTCCCCGCCGATGACTGGTGCTTCACCGAACATGGTCCGTTTGATCCAACGGTTCGTGATGGTCGGCTGTATGGACGCGGCAGTACCGATATGAAAGGGTCGGTCGCATGCATGCTTGCGGCGGTAGAGCAGTTGCGCAGATGCACACTCAATCGCCCTGTGTATGTCACCTGCACCGCCGATGAGGAGATCGGCATGGGAGGGGCCGAGTATGTTGCGACACATTCCGAGTTGTATCGGGAAATGGTCACTGGTGACGCGCGAGCGATCATTGGCGAGCCGACAAGCCTGCGGGTCGTGCATGGTCACAAAGGGGGCTGTGCATACCGAATCACCTCACGCGGTCGCGCTGCCCATTCCAGTACCGGGAAGGGAACGAACGCCAACTGGCGGATGATTCCGTTTCTGCAAGCCATGGCCGTACTCAATGATGAACTGGAACATGATCCCCAGTGGCGGCATGAAGAGTTCAATCCTCCAACGATGACGATGAACCTGGGAATCAACGATCACACGCACGCCATTAACATCACTCCGCCACACAGTGTCTGCACAGTGTACTTTCGGCCGATGCCCGGCATGGACATTTCTCCGCTGACCGAACGGATCGAGTCGCTCGCCCATGATCTGGGACTGGAGTGCGAATCACGATTGCGGTCTGAGCCGTTGTACGCCGATCCCCGATCAGAGTTTGTCCAAGAGTGCCTGGAGCTGACCGGGACGGCAGCTTCACATACCGTCCCGTACGGCACTGATGGAGCCCGGTTTGGCTCACTGCGGAATCGATTGGTGATCGGCCCAGGCGACATCGCCCAGGCGCACACGCATGACGAATGGATCGAACTCGCTCAACTCGATGCCGGGACCGATCTGTACATGCGGATGATCGAACGATGGTGCATGTAGCAGGGGCACTGCCACGATTGCCCCACGAGTCAGTGGCTGGTGGGGAGTCCTGCCACAGTGGCAGGGGGACCGGTTCGCCGGGAATGTTGGTAAATCCTTAAGTGGCTCTCTTGAAGTGACTTGTGCCGCCTTGTTGGTTTTTGGCACGCAACCTGCTCTCCCAGCATTCACGTCGAAAGTGTGCCTGCCCAGGCAGAAATGACAGACTGTCGGACCGCAATGCACGGTCGTGATTGGGGCACCTTCTCCAGCAGTAAGATAGAGGACCAGCCGTGGCGAAATTGCTGAGTTTTGATGAAGACGCTCGTAAGCAGCTGCTTTCCGGTGTTTCCAAGTTGTCCCGTGCTGTCGCCAGCACCTTGGGGCCACGTGGCC
>JAGQQB010000387.1 GCA_020426425.1 Planctomycetaceae bacterium
ATCGTAGCCTTGTGCGGCACTTTGGACAGGATTTGGAGCACGCGTGCAGCGGGAACTGTGATGTCTGTCAGGGGACGTACACCAGCGTCGAGGAGCCACTCGTCACCGCACAGAAGATTCTCTCCTGCATCTACCGGCAGGGCCAACGCTTCGGAGCAACGTACACAGCCCAGGTACTCAAGGGGTCACGCGATCAGAAGATCCTCGCGAATGGGCACGAGAAACTCAGCACCCATGGTCTGCTGCAGAACGAGAGCAAGTCCCAGCTTGTTGACTGGATTGGCCAACTCCTCCAGCAGGGCTATCTGACCAAGGTCGGCGAGTATGGAGTCTTGCAGTTGACCGAGAATGGGGGACGACTGCTCAAAGGGGAATTGGCGCCGCGACTGCTGCGGACGCAAACTCAATCCACCGGCTCGGACACGCCAACGCGCGAACGCTCGGTCGATCCCAAGTCCTGGGATGGAGTTGACCGCGAACTGTTTGAGTCATTGCGCGAGTTGCGACTAGTGATGGCACGAGAACGGGGCGTGCCGCCCTATGTGATCTTCGGCGATGCTGCCCTGCGTGATATGGCCCGGCGACGGCCCACAACGCCGGAAGGCTTTCTGCTGGTAAATGGAGTCGGTAAGAAGAAGGCCGCCGACTTCGGCGACGCGTTCCTGTCTGCCATCACCACGTGGTGTGCGACGCATGGGCAATCGACGGACATCCAACCCAACCGGGACGACACGCCACCGCCTCCACCGCGACCTGTCGCCAAGGCCGCGCGGCCCGCGTTTGGTCTGTTTGCGCAAGGACTCAGCGTGGACGATGTGGCGCACCAACTGGGCCGCGCGCGATCAACCACCATGGGGTATCTGTGCGACTACATCCGCGAGAACGCCATCGACGATCCCAGTCCCTGGATCGATACGGCGACCGCTGACCGTATTCGCGCAGAGATCGACCGCCAGGGCTTCGGACCGCTCAAACCACTCTATCTGGCACTCGACGAACAGGTCGACTACGACACCATCCGAATCGTGTCACTGTGCTACGCGAACTCGACGCGCGAAGAGTCAGATGCGTAACCCGCCAGAACCGCCCGGGCCACCCAAAGTCGTGGATCGCTCCATAACCCACCGCTCCAGTCGCGAAGCGAATCTCGAACATCCGACAGCGCGAGCATCTCTACCGATCACGCCGCATGCGGTGTCGACCGAGTCGGCATCACCGCTTCCCGCGCCAGCCGATGCCATTCCAACTTGGACAGTGGCTGCATCGCTAGTGGGAACTCCAACAGCGAGACCGCCCCCCCCGGACGCAACAATGGTGCAAGCGACAGCCACGCCTGTATTCCGGTTCCCCATGTCTTGATCGCGCCGGTCAGTCGGAATGGGGCCAGACGCTGCTGCCAGAACTCGATCGCTGTTGCTTCGTCGGGAACAGCGCACAGTAGCGAACCACCCGGTTTGAGCGTGGCCAGGATGTTGGCCAGCGCGATCGTGGTTTCGGGTGTGTTCCGCGAGTCTTCAAAGACCATCGCACCGCGAATCAGGGCGACATCGCGAGTATGCACCGGGACCGAGAGATTGGCGGCGATCATCTGTTTGAGGATGCCGTCGGCTTGCGGTGCTTCGCTGGCGGGATCATCAACCCCGACCGCGTCGACTCCCCTGGCGCGCAGCTTTCCCACCCATGCTCCATCACCGCAGCCCACGTCGAGCAGAGTCGCCTGTCCGCCGAGTTTGAATGATCGCTCGATGGTTTCCAACTGCCGTGCGGTCAGCCCCGTGAGCGTAGCCATCTCTCCCTCCCTGAAGTCCGTGGGCAGACGACAACCGCATCTGCACCGTTGAAGAACGTCCCCCTCCTGGGTTGGACGCATGTCTTCTATTCTTCGAAAGAGTGGCTCGACGGTCATCAATCTGCCTGAAACGAAAACGCCCGACGCAGGAAACGTCGGGCGCGCAGATCGGTTTCTCAGGATGGTCCGGTTAGCGGAAGTTTGCACCGCATACGGAACACGACGCCCGCACTACTCAGTTTCGAGCGCCTTACGGATGGCGGCGACCACTTCATCGGAATCCGGCTCGATACCAGTCCCAAATCGGGCGATGACCTGCCCCTGCCGGTCAACCAGGAACTTCTCGAAGTTCCAGCCGATCGGCCCCGCCTGTTTGGGCTGCGTCTTCTGAGCCGTCAGATGCTTGTACAGCGGAGCCGCCTTGTCTCCATTAACAGCGATCTTGGCGAACATCGGAAACTGCACGTTGTAGGTGCTGCTGCAGAACTCGCGAATGTCCGCAGCGGACCCCGGTTCCTGCTTGCCGAATTGATTGCAAGGGAAACCCATCACCACAAGTCCCTGCTTGCCGAACGTCTCATGCAGCGACTGCAGCGCCTCGTATTGCGGTGTCGCGCCGCAACGGCTCGCGACGTTCACAATCAGCAACACCTTGCCCTGATAGTCTGCGAGACTCACTTCTTTGCCATCGAGCGACTCCACCTTAAAATCGAGTGCTGCGGGCACCTTCTTCTCCTCAGCTTGCAGATTCAAATTCATCGCCAGCAACGTCAGTGCGGCACAAGTCAAGACTTTCATCAGATGGCTCTCCTGGAGGGAATGGGAAACCGGTTCGGTCATCCCCTGATGGTACACCAGTGAGCCGCACTGACCACAGCGTGCAGCGGGATTTGGGCAAAGTCGTATGCAACTGACAGATGGTGCTTGTGCTCGACACTTCCTGCGGCGTCGGCCTGAAGCCTGGCAGGTGGCGATTGCGGGGGAACTCTTAGTGAAGGCTGAAAGATAGGGACGGTGGGGAGTCTTCGAACGGTATCCGGTGAACGGCGTTGGTCGTCGCCCGCGATCCTTACTCGGTCTCCGCCGAGAACTATCGTCCGATTGACAGCAACGGTTCGATATTCAGCACTTCCACGCCAGGTTGAGAGAAGTCGAGAATCAATGGGCGTGGTGCGTCGCTGCGACCAATGTTCCCGGCCTGGTCGCGAACCTCGATGCGGACGTACAGGCGTTCGCTGGCGTCAAGTCGCGGTAGTCGCCAGTCGTACCGGCCAGTGTTCGCCAGATTACCCGCAATCAGTGTCCATGGACCAGCTGGCCCCGAAGAGTAGTACAGCGAGACAGGCAACTCATGCAGATCAAGATCTTGGGCGACCCAGCGAATCGCGATCTGGTCCGCCGCGCCGCTGTGCTGCAGAGGCAACAGTTCCGTGGTCGGCGCGACTTGATCCACAACAATCGTCAGTTCCGGTGCATCGCCCGGCTGCGGCGGAGTCGCTACCAGTCCCGCGCCACTCTCCACGCGAAACGCGAATCCGTACACGCCGTCGTGCGGGACTGAGACGTCGATCGGCGAACGACGGTCAGGATCGGCGTCGTAGTGGAACCATGTCTGCCCACCATTCTCAGTGATGTACAGATTGACCGACCGCACCCCAGATGGCCCGACCGACTTCAAGCTGTAATCGATGCGGAACTGACTGGAGTTCACACGCCGTTCGCCGGTCCGATTGGTGGACAGCGGTTGATTGCCA
>JAGQQB010000388.1 GCA_020426425.1 Planctomycetaceae bacterium
CCGACAATTTCGTTTCCTGCGAGTAGTTTCGCGTTGCTGCATGAAGTGTGCGGCTGTGGAAGAAGAGTACATCGCCGGGATCGAGTTCCGCCGTCACCGCGTGCGCGATCAGCGGAACATTCTCGGGATGATCTTCGCGGAAGAAGAACTCATCGTCGAACTGATCACGAGAGAAAGTGCGGAGATGCGAGCCTGGGATCAGCTTCAGGCAGCCATTCTCCAATCGCTCTGGCCCCAGCGCCAGCCACACGTTGACGAGTTCGGGACGTGTGAACGACCAGTACCGAATGTCCTGATGCCAGCCGGTATCGCTGCTGTACCGGGGCGACTTGGTCATGACGCAGTTGTGATGGGCAAGTGGACAGACGACTTCAGGCCCCAGGAGTTGACGCAAACGCCCCGAGAGTTCTGGAGAGGTGACCCACTGCGAAAAGACAAAGTCCCTTGTAAAGGCTTGCTTGAGTCGGCGAACGGTCCGTCCACCCGGCGCGGAGTGATCCTCCGGGGCACCAGGGTATTGCAGATCGGCTTCAAACTCGACCGGCTCCACCAGTCGCTGCATCTGCTCTTGGGTGACTGCTCGCATCCGCTGACAGGTTTCGGTGGAGCCGAGCCCGCGCACAATGAGATATCCCTGCTCATGGAAGTCGGCCACTTCCTGCTGGGAAAAGGTGGTTGGGATCGACACAGCGGAGGACATTTCACGAACTCAAATCAGACGACAGCGGCACGCACTCGATCAATACGTCTGATTGTCCTCAATTAGCGAGAAAAGAAAAGGGGTGGGGAAGCGGGGCAGGGATCAGGGGAGGATTCAGGATTCGGGAGTCAGGATTCAGGGGGTGAGGCTCAAACTTCCAACTCCTAACTCCTACCCCGCCGATGAAATCTCCACATGTCCAAATGATGTTGGCAGCGGTTCCGGATAGTCGCTGCGGTAGTGAACACCGCGACTTTCTTTTCTTGCCTGGGCCGATTCGATCATCAGGCGGGCAATCAGCAGCATGTTCTGCAGTTCCCATCCAGACGTGCCACTGAACTCGCGGAGGGAGACGTAGCGGTCCCAGAAGTCGACCTGTAAGGCTGCCGCCGCCAGGCCTTCTTCGTCACGACGAATGCCGACATTACGCCACATAATGGCGCTCAGTGAGTTCTGCAGGTCGACCAGATTCAGGTCATCGCGACCCGGATTCTGCTTCGGCCAGTCCGACTGCAGTGGTGTGATGCGGAAGTCGTCCGGTATGTCGAGTGCCGCCTGCGAGGCTCCGCGACCGGCACGTATTCCGTAGAACAGACCTTCCAGCAGGCTGTTTGAGGCGAGTCGATTTGCGCCGTGCAATCCGCTTGACGTCACTTCGCCCGCTCCCCACAACCCTGGGAGTGTCGTGCGGCCATCGAGATCAACCGTGACACCACCGATCATGTAATGTGCCCCCGGACGGACCGGAATGCGGTCGCGCGTGAGATCGAGGCCGAATTCCTGACAGACCTGACTGATGTGCGGGAATCGGCGACGGATCAGTTCATCGGGTAAATGCGTCAAGTCCAGATAGACGCAAGGATGGCGAGTTTTATCCATCTGACTGGTAATCGCGCGACTGACGATATCCCGCGGCGCGAGTTCGCCCCGTTCATCGTACTCCTGCATGAACCGATGTCCGGTGGCATCGACCAGATGCGCCCCTTCTCCCCGCACCGCTTCGGAAATCAAATGCCGAGAACTTCCGGCGATATACAGCACTGTCGGATGGAACTGCATCATTTCCATGTCCCGCAGTTCCACTCCAGCGCGATAGGCGATGGCGTGCCCGTCGGCGGTCGCGATGTCGGGATTCGTTGTTTCGCGATACAGCCGTCCTGCGCCGCCGGTCGCCAGAATCGTTTGCTTGGCCCAGACAAACGTCTTGCCGTGATCGGCGTTCCAAACGAGCGCCCCTTTGCATTCCCCTGCGTGCGTGAGCAAATCGATCACGAAGGTCCGCTCCCAGATTTCCGTCCAGTCGGCTCCGCGTACGGTGTTGATCAGTGCGCGCATCACTTCCTTGCCTGTTGCATCTCCCAACGCATGGGCGATGCGTGGATGGCTGTGGCCCCCTTCCATCGTCAGGGCGATGTCGCCGTCTTTGCGATCGAAGTTCGCTCCATACGAAATCAACTGTCGGATCAGTTCCGGAGCCGCTTCGACGACCGCTTCCACCACGTGCCGATCGCAAAGTCCCGCGCCGGCGACCATGGTGTCTTCGACATGATTACTGATGGTGTCTGAGGGATCGAGGACACCAGCGATTCCGCCTTGTGCCCACGCACTGTTGGAAAACTCAGCGACGTCCTTAGTGATCATCACGACGCGCAAACGCGGATCGATTTCGAGCGCCGCGCGAACTCCCGCGATCCCGGTCCCCAGCACCAGCACATCGGTGAAGATGTGTGGAATCCGTTTGGGATCGAATCGTACCAGATAACGGCGGCGGGGCGAGTAGTGCAGTGCGGACATGGATTCAGAACTTGGGACAGGCCGCATGCATCAACTCTGCTGTTGCACGGACTGGACAGATTCAGCGCTGGTAGATCGGGAGATAACCATAGTCAATCGCCAGCGCCAGCACCGCCAGACTGGTGGAATAAATCTTACCCGCGCCCCGTTCGCTCCCGTGCGTTGGCGTCCAGCCGCCATCGGCATCCTGAATTGGCAGCAAGACATCGATGAGGTTCTTGCGGTTCTCTTTCGCATACTTCTTGTCGGTGTCATCCCCCATCTTGTACATGCCCACGCCAGTGTAATAGACGCCGTAGTAGAAGTAACTGTCCCGTTCACGCAGCGGATTCGACAGCAGCCAGTCGGCACCGCCAATTGCTTCGGCCGTGTGATGCGCCCCACACACTTCCAGGCAGGTAATCCCGGTGCCAGTCAAGGTTGGTGTTGGGCCATTGCCCGGCTGATAGCCGAACCCTCGGTTTTCCCGGACAGCGCAATTGCGAACGTAGTCAATTGCATCGTCAATCGCATCAGCGGGGACGTCGCAACCGATATCTTTCGCGGCCCGCAGCGCCATCACCTGCCAGCCGGTTACGCTCAGATCGCTGTCGCGACTGTCGACCTGATACCGCCAGCCACCTGCATGCCGATCATTCTTTTCATACTTCTGACTCTCCAGGATCAACCGCACTGCCCGTTCCAGCGCACGACGCACCTTGGGCGCATCGGCCTCGTCCATCATGCCCGCGACTTCGGCGAGCATCAGTGTGCAGATGCCGTGGCTGTACATCGGCCCGTGCGTGCGCGCGCGATTAACGAGCATGCCGTTCGACTCCTGTAGATCCACAACCCACATAATCCCCTGACGAATCTTGTCTCCGTACGGGCCCTCGTTGGGAACATGACCAGCCGCGAGGAACGACATCACAGCCAGAGAGGTGATCGCCGTCGACTCCCCCCAGCTATCGGTCCGCCAGCTTCCATCAGCCGACTGTTGCTCGGCCAGGAAATCAATCGCCCGCGCGATCGACGCATCGACCG
>JAGQQB010000038.1 GCA_020426425.1 Planctomycetaceae bacterium
CTGGCTCGTGGTGGGACTGTCACAGCTCCCCACCAGCGGGAGTGCGATCGTCGAGATGCAGTCCAGCCGCTGGGAAACTCTGGACCCAGCGAGCACTTGGGCTCTGCTCTTTACCGGCGGCGATTTCGATGGCGATGGCAGCGCCGATATCAGGGCACTCAACGTGACCTCGCAGACAGCCTTTATCGGCCACTCACAACAAACTCAATTCACTCCGTTCACTTCCATCGGAGCCATCGGAACCACGTTCGGCTCCCTGATCCGTACCAATGACAGCACGCTGCTCAGAGCAACTTGAAGAATGCGGGCAACGGAACGCTGACGAATCGACCGCTGTCGTTGCATACTCCGATGTCTTACGAAACCCGGTCGCCTCACGTTCAAGGGGCGGTTTCCCATGTTGAATTGAGAAACACGCGAACCATCGAACTGGAAGTGCAATCGCGATGATGCAGCGTCGCCAGACTGCGAGTTCGTTCGAAATGGCATGCCTGAAAAAGTTGTACCACGTCTGGGACTACCTCACGCTGCCATGAGAACGGATCATTGAGTTCGCCCCCGGGCCAATGATCCATCCACTCGTGGTCGAGCCGTAATGTCGTCGTTCAGAGCGAATCAAACATCGCAAGACCCCGGTTCGTGCGGGATCGGCTTGCTGTCTTGCTCGTTCCGTCGGTCGTCTCGCTTCTGCCGTCAATGATGTTTTGGATAACCGACGAGCGTGTCTTGCTCGATGGCGAACAGCCAGGCGAGTCCCGAGTCCACGAGGCTCGTCCGCAAGACGATGTCCGAGCAGTTACCGATCCGAGCTGGAGATGTCGAATAGAACCGTTTCCGTCAGCGGTAGGCCAACGGCGTTTCGCAAATGAAGAGTGCCGCTGAAAACCGCTCCTTGCGTTGTCAGGTATGGCCCCCAACGCCGCAGTTGCTCAAGGCTCGCCGTTCCATTGGCGACCAGTGACGCCGGATTTTGGAGGCCGCGACGCCGTGAATGTTCAATGGCCAGCGCAAGCTCTGCGGGGAAATCCGGCAGGCAACGGAGCACGCTGGCTGGAGCAGAACGCAGGCTGACCCGGCCCGGTGCGACAACTTGCGAGGAACAGGTCGCCACCATCGCGAGGTCCTGCCAGGAGCGTTCACAACTCGCAGGATCACCGGGCCAGGGACTGCTGAGTACGCGGTCGTCCGTACCCACTCGAATGCGGACTGAGGTGCCAATGAGATCGAAATATGAGCGGACGCGAAATGTGCCGGGCACGTCCAGACTGATCCCCGCGCGGACCGGGCGATCAGTGCCTGCTGTTGGACGATCTCGTTCCTGTGCGACAAAGAGGTCCGGCAACCCACTCTCCTCCGCATGGGGGAAGCGACTGCGTTCTTCGCTGAGTTCGAGCGATCCGGCAACTCGATACGCGAGAACAAACTGAGCCGCGAGTGGCCCGGCGGATTGTTCGAGTTCGTCGTAAAGTTTCCCCAGGTCAGATTGGTTCAGATCGATTCGCCCAGGCTTGGAAAACTCGCGTGATGTGACCGTTAGATAGTGCGCCAGACCAGGAGTGTCGTCGGTCCCCCAGAGCAACGTCGGTGTCATCCCGCGCACATCGGCGAGTTGTGCGACATGCTCCAGTTGGTGATTCGGGGGAAGGCTGTTCCGGTTCCGCGATGTGTAGAACGACTGTTCCGCTCCGAGTGGACGCGGCGTCGCGTCGCTGTCGATCCAGTCGAGAATGGCGTCCGCGAGTCGATCGTCGATGCCTGGAAGCGACGTGAGCCATGCCCGCTCGCGGACTGGGTCGCCTGTTTCGGTGGGAATTGCGTTGAGGTTCAACTTGGCGGATTCATCGAGCAGACCCGGGGAGGAAATGAGTCGACCGCGACTGACATGCTGATGTTCCCAGCGAACCGTCAACGGTCGACCATCGCCAGTTGGAATGTTGATGGGCGCGGCGAAATCGCGAACTGGGTCACCATCACGCTGGAGTTGGACCAACGCTTGTTCGCAGGCGGAATTGCGGCCCAAGAGCAGATGATCTCGCTCCAGTAGGAGATGACTCACCCCGGCATCTTCGACGGCCGTCGACAGGAAAGTGGCCGCGGCGAGCGACAGCAGTACGAGTACGACGAGCACGACAACCAACAGACTGCCGCGTCGAGATGTAGGGTACGAGTCGCGATCCTGAGTAAGCAGTGTCGACACTGAATTTCTGTGGTCCGGTTGTGAGGCCGGGGTCCAACCAGGATGACGACTGGTCAATGCACGGCTCCGTGAAGGACTTCTCACAGCGTTCCTCCCATGAAACTCGCACCACGACCTGTTGAGACAGCGATCACGCAACGCACCAGATCGGCTTTACCAAGCACCTGCATGGTCACTTCCACATGCTGCGGCAAAGCTTGCTGCATGGTGCTGTCCCAGTGCGAGGTCCAATGAGTGCCGTCGTAGTATCGGAACCGCAGTTGCGTAATCTCTGGTACGAACAGCAGTTGCTCATCATCGGTCTGCATCGGAAGGTGAAGTTCCCGGCGATTCGCCGCGGTCTGACCCGTAAGCGACAATCGCGTCGACTTGAGGCCACGTGACGCTGGCTGTAAGTGCACCGTCCACAATGCGGCACTGTCGCCCAGTGCGAGCTTGCCAGCCTGATCGTGCCAATAGGCCACGAGCACCGGCTGCGACTCTGCCTGTCGATGAGTGCCCCAGTTGAGAAAGGCCATCGAATCCACGGTGCCCCAAAGACCTGTGAGATGCTGAGGCGGCCTGAGTTCTGAAGCAACGGTTTTGTTTGAAGCGATCTGTCGGGCAGACTCGTCGAGAGTTCCGTGAACCGGAGCCTGCCGTTGCAGCTTCTCCAAATCAGTTCGCAGACGGCGCTGAACAGCATTGGCGATTTCCAGTTGCCGCTGCTCGACCATGCCAGCCGTCGCCATGCGATGAGAGAGCTGACTCGCTTGGAACAGGATTGTTGCGAGTAGGGCGGTGAGTCCGACGGCGAGCAGGATCTCCAGGAGAGTGAAGCCAGCGCGATGTCGATTCGCGTGCTGAACGTGCCACAACGTATGTGTCGACTGAATCATCGCTCTGCTCCGAAACGCGTCGATGAATCAGTCGTCGCAAGCAACGACCGACGTGTGAGCTGCACAAACCGCTGGCTTGTCTTGTGTCGGGCCTTGCTATTGACTGGAGACAGAGTCAACACGACCTGAACCAACTCGATATCATCGCCATGTGGCTTCAGCTCGGCGGTCCACGTCCAGTTGGAGTCCGCCAAGTGTTGCGGTCGTGTTGGAATTGGCTGCAGCCCCGACGCAAGACTGGCCATGAGGGTCTGCACCTGTTCGTGGACATGCTGATCTGTCAATGACGCGGTGCGGGCACGCAAACCGATATTCAGACTGGCGAGCAGGATCTGCATGCCGACGGCGATGATCGCAATGCTCAGTAGCACTTCGAGCAGCGTGAGGCCGCGATGGGCCGACTGCGCCTGAACGTAACTCTTCTGTCGGAGCTTCCGGAGCATGCTGCGTTTCATAGCTCGACGCTCCCTGTCCCGAGTTCCAGCAGTGGTAACTGCAGCGCCAGAACAATGAACAACACGATCGCCGCCATGACCAGGAGCAACACCGGTTCGAGCATCTTGAGTGCAACCTGAATCTGCTGCCGGGCACCGCGTTCCAGTTGCGCTGCTGAACGGTCGAGAACCGGACTGAGTGAGTTCGACTCTTCGGCAACCGCCAATCCTTCAAGCAGACTGGTCGGGAAGAGCGGGCAACCTCGCAGTGGCGGAACAAGCGAATGGCCGGACGTCAGACTTTCGGTTGCCTGTTCGATCGACGCCTGCAGCACGGGACTTCCGGCGGCACTGCTGGCAATCTTGAGTGCGGTGACGATGTTGACGCCGTTGCGCAGCAGCGCACCAAGATTACGGCACCAGCGGGCGAGGGCGAGATCGCGATGAATGCCGCCAACCAGTGGCAACTGCAGCAGCAATTGATCCCGTTGCCTGACGAACGTCGCAGCCGTCAGCCACCAGACCAGCGTTGCGATGACAGCGACGGTGATGATGGCAAGTGGGATGGCTCCCTGGCGTCCCACATCGACGATCGACAGCAGGGCCGTTGTGGCCCAGGGAAGTCGCCCCTCGGCACGCAGTCCTTCGAAGATCGGGGCGAACCGAGGCACCACAAAGCCGATCAGCCCGGCGATCACCAGCGCTGCAGTTCCCAGCAAGAACAGCGGATAGATCAGCGCTGACCGTGTCTGCGTTCGTAGTTCGTGTTCTTGTTCCGTGTGTTCTGCGAGCTGCTCCAGCGAATCCTCAAGGAAGCCCCCTTCCTCACCTGCTCGGACGAGATTGCGATCGAGGTCGGGAAAATGAACTGATTCCTCCGCGAGCGCGCTGGAGAAGCTGCCACCTTGAGACATCCTTTGTCGCAGACTTTGAAAGACTTCAGGATATTTCGACTGCGCTGCGATGACGTCCAGCGCGCGAAGGAAAGGAACGCCGGAACGCTGCAGATCGGCGAGTTGGCGATAGCATGCGGCCCTGACCGCGTGTGGCAGGCGGCCTCTGCGGACAAACGAATTCTCCGCTTCCACGGCCACTGAGACTGGTGTCCAGCCATTGTTCATCAATGCGGCAATCGCATCGCTCAGACTTCCAGCCTGCAGAACACCCGATTGCAGTGTTCCCTCGGATGTACGCGCGCGGAATCGAAAAGTCGACTCTGAGGAACTCATGGATGTAGGCTCCACGAAGGCGTGGAATGATGTCGCAAGCCGGGGTGGCGGAAACTGCTCACCAGACAAAAGAAGGCCCGGCGAATCACCGGGCCTTCCGTGTGCAGATTCAGTTCGCAACCATTCCGCTTAGTGCTTCGGGCCTTCCAGTACCGGAACATCGCAGGTGATGTCGCACTGGTTGTTGTCGCAATCATCGACGACATCGGCGAAGGCCGAACCGCGAGTGAAGGCGTGCGTTTCCAGTCCCAGGAAGCCGGTCGACTTGTGGAACCCTGAGATGTAGTAGGACTGATTCAGACTGCCGACGGCATCGGCGACGTCGTTGAGTTCGGTGTTGATCGCGTGCTGGACTTCGGAGAGGCCCACGATCAGTCCGAGAACCAGGATCGTCGCGATGAGTACCAGTTCCGCCGAGACGATGAAACCCGCCTCGTCCCGCATGAAATCTCTTAACATTTGCTCAACCTTTCTGAATTGATTCGCTGTGTGATATGCGAGGAAGTTCGGAGCCGCCGCAGGTGTGTGCTCACGGCGGCTCCGTGTTGATGACAGTTCTAAACCGACCTATTCGATCGGGAGGCCGCCCATTTTGAGGATCTCCTCGAAGCTGGCGACTTCGGCCCCGCCGTCTTGACCAGTCGGTGGCAGACGATGTAACGAATCCCGTGCCACGCCGCGTCGAACGTCGCGATGTCCGACTGGAACGAAGAACTCAGGCCGGTCGAACGGGGCGGCGTTACGTCGCACGCGATCGTCGGTCAGCGACTTCATAAACGCCACCACAGCAGCGATCTTTTCTGGATTGTCCCGTAGCAGATCGATTCCGCCGACGTCCGGATCCTTGTCGTGGAAGTTCTGGAAGTTGGTCCCGCGGGTGTAGAACTCAACGACTTGTTCCAGAGTCGCCATACTGCCGTTATGCATGTACGGACCGGAGAGTTCAACATTGCGGATGCTCGGTGTCTTGAACGCGCCATCGACGGCGACGCGACCATCAGCAGGAACATTGACGTTGCTCTCATCAGGGAAGACTCCCAGTTGATTGCGTCGCGTGATGGACCAGGGAATGAAGACCCCTTGCGCGTTCGTGCGGCCAGCACCGATGCCCAAATCGTCTTCGGTGGGTCGGACCCCGATGTTGTAGAAACCGTTGTCGTAAAAGGCTTCGCCGTTGGCCATCGCCATGAATTCGACTGGATCGGCTTCCGGGCTGACCGGACCACGAATTTCGCTGAATCGTGCACCGGCGAATTCTGGACCACCATGGCAATTGATGCACTTCCCTTCGTTCAGGAAGATCGACAGGCCTTCTTTCTGGAGGTCAGTCAGGGCGGAGTTGTCTCCCTTGGCCCATCGATCGTATGGAGTGTCGTCGGAAACCAGGGTGGACTCATACATCATGATGGCCAGCCCCCAATAGAGCGAGAAGTTCGCTTCCATCTGGGTGGTCTCTTCACCAGGGATGGTTCCCTTGGCCGCCCACCATCTTGGCTGGAACGCCTGCTTGATGAGGTCGGAGTAGCTCACGCCTGAGAGCCCACGCCCCCAGGGAGTGGCGTATTGTCCGAGCAGGCTGTCGCGCGGCGAAACCTGCTGCATGGCCAAAGGCTGCAGACGGAGCATCTTCTTACCGAGATCGGTGAACGAACGCCCGATCCAGGACATTTCGACATCGCTCAGCGGCGGACCGACGGCCTGAGAGGCGGCAGCCGCGTTCTCGATCAGCACATGAGTCGTCGAGAGTCGGCGACCATTCCACTGCCAGACGGTGGCCTCAGGATCGGTATCACCGAAGGGATTCACGCCATTGAAGAATCGATTAGCCCGGCCATCCCAGAACAGACGATCGAAGAAGATTGCATTCACCGTAGGTGGAGCATTACGACCGGTGACCTGGCGACAACCAACGCCTCGCCACATGAACGGAAGTTCGGCCGCATCTGTTCCTAGATCGACGGCTCGCGGAAGATCCAGACCATTGAAGTTCTTACGAACTACGCCAGCCGAACCGACCCGCATATCGGAATCACGCAGCACGTTCGAGGAATCGAATGTCTTCTTGAGCGGATCGATTTTCTCATGCAACGGGAAGTCACTCGTTAATAGTCGCTCGTTGGTGCCGATGAAGTCGCCGCTTGGACCTGGAGCGACAGTGTTCACGATCCGAGGATCGGCACCAGCCTGGAAGTGGCAGCTTGCACAAGCCATGCATCCATCGCTGCCCACCTGGAGATCCCAGAAGAGGGCCTTGCCCAGAATCTTCGCCGCCTGTACGTCCTTAATGTAGGTCGAAAGGTCGGGCGGCATCGGGACAGCAATCGTTTCGAGTGCTGATGGAGCTGACAGACGCAGCGCGTCGTCATCCGCTGGATCGGGACCGGGGCCAGGATCAGTGGGGTTGAGATTCAATCCAAGCTGAAGCACCAGATCGAGCCGTTGCCAGACTGCGGCAACTTCGGCATCGCTCAATCCCTGAAGGCCAAACATCTGGCTCAGCAAGGCCTGCTGTGAGTCGATTCCACCGGCGTACGCCTGCTGAAACGTCGGCTGAATTCGGCTGAGACTGAACGTCCCCTGATCGTTCAGCGTGGCGACATCAGTCGCCAGTTGTGTGACCTCTGCGTCACTCAGAGTGGCAATTTGCCTGAGTTGAGCGCTGACATCGGCCGCAGATTGTGCGGACAGATTCGCCGCCTGGGCGAATAACAATAGTCCCGAAAACACGGCGATCAGGCCTCGGCGGACCTGACGTAGTGACTTCCTCATGTTCGATTCTCCTGAATTGCTTCAAACTTGTGTTGCTCCTGTCACATCAGCGAGAAGCATGGCGCACGCTGACCCGGTGAGGCAGAACGCAGCAAGTGTGCCAATCTGAAGCGACTGCCCGACGTGAGCACGCGGCGAAGTCAAGCACCCCTTTGGGGTAGCGAAAGAGAATCTGACCGAACCGCTACAGTCTGCACTGGTTCGTGCTGATACAGCGGTTGTAGCGATTGTTCCTGCCCCTGATGACAGGATGTTCCTTTGCAACACGGGCGATGTCGGAGTAACACAAGCGCGCTAAGAGTCATTAGCAATGCGCTCCCAAACTGCGCCTCAGTCGTTGAACACCCTTGTGGGGCGGTTAGCGCTCAGATCGAATGCGACGCATCGGTGTGGCCGATCCAGTCGATTCAGCGGACGCTGGGAGGACATCGGACTGCGTTGGTCGCCATCCCGGCAAGGGGCGCTTCCACCACGATGCCTGAGTCGTCGGGCGATTGCGGGTCTGGGCAGCGGGTTGAGTCGCGGGCGTCGGCTGCGGTGGGGACGATGAGGGGACCTGAGGCGACGGGAGACTGTGTCGCGGCACCGGATAGCCCGTTGGCGGTCCGGGGTTCATTGTCCCTTGAGAATTAGGCTGGAGATACGATTGCCCCTGCGGCATGTTGTACGGTACGGCGGGAGTGCCATATGGAACCATCGAACCGCTTTGATCTGATGGGAGTTGCCCTGGTGTGAATTGATCCGGTGCGAATTGATTCGGTGCGACCTGAGTTGGAGCGTACTGATCAGGAACAGGCGATCCATCGAGTGGCATGTCGACCTCAGGTGGACAGACGTCCGCCACGATCTCACCGGTTCCAAACGGCGGCGAGCCGAGCGGCGTCCCATGAATCCGCAGTGCTGACTCGTAGGGGAAGCTGGTCCGCTGGATTTCCTGATCGGTCACTTGGGCGTCGTCCGCATCGCTGTCAATCAGGAAGGGGGACAGGAAGATCAACAGTTCCTTGCGCTGTGTCTGCTGCAAGTCATACCGAAACGGCAGACCGATGTACGGCAGATCACCCAGGTAGGGAACCTTGCGTTCGTTGACGACGGTCTCTTCGGTGATCATTCCCCCAAGCACAATCGTCTGACCGTTCTTAACTGTCACCGTGGTCCGAGCCGTTGTCACATTCTTAATGGGGGCTTCGATCGTATTGCCACTAGTCGCGTCCGAGAAGATAACGACGCCAGTGCCGGGCGCGGTGTTGAACTGACTCTTCTCGGCGACAGCGTCGATGGTGACGGTGTCATCCAGTCCGATGTGAGGCGTGACCGTGAGAATGATGCCCGCGTTGTCCTGCCGGATGACAGGATTCGCGCTGCCGACGGAGTTGACAGTGACCCCATCGACAACAGGGACCTGTTGTCCGATCTGAATTTCCGCCTCACGATTATCGATCGTGCGGATTTGCGGACGGCTGAGGATGTCCACATTAAAGTTGGCTGCCAGCGCCCGGATCAACACACTGATGGATTCGGAACTGGCCGACAGCACCAGTCCGCCGAAGCCCAAATCGTTGTTGACGCGACCAACGCCGAGATGTCCCAGCGCTTGTGTGCCGACCCTGCTCGGATTGACTGACGTATTGTTTCCGAGTGGTTGATTGTTGAAGTTGAAGCCTGGGTTCGAGGTCTGGGAAACGATCCGCTGATTGGTAGTCTGAATGCCGGTTCCGGGATTCGAAATCGTTTCTGTCACAGTCAGCAGTGAGTCAATCACACTGCGGCTGAAGAGGACTGAGTCCTGAAAACCAAGTTCGACTCCGTGCTCATCGACATTGCCAAGTTCCACTTCGACGAGCAGGGCATGAATGATGACTTCGCGTGGCGCGATGTCGATCTCTCGGGCGAGTGCTTCCAGATCGGCGACCGCGCGCGATTCGCCGCGCAGAATCAAGTTGTTGGTCGTGACTTCTGCGACGACCGCGACTTGTGGACGAATGGAAGAAGCGGCGGGAATCAGACCGGCTCCTTCGAGTGCGGCACCCGTGTTCCCAGTGTTGTCTAGAAAGCTGTTCAGTGCCTTGGCGACTTCTTCTGCCTTCGCATTCTTAAGCGGTACCACCCGATATACGAGTTGCCGCAGTCCTGTTCCATCCAACGTGACCAGATCTCGCACGCGACGAACGTTTTCGCCGAGATCGGCGATGAACAGATGGTTCGACGTCCCCATCGGCAGGATCTTGCCCATGGGACTCATCAGTCCTTCCAGTTCTCGGGCAACAACGTTTACGTCTGCACCAGAGATTGGAAAGATCACGCTGAAGTATTCGTATCGTCCACGGGCATCAATCTGATCCACCTGCACCTGTGGCACCAGCGACGCCGGAACCGTTTGGTCCCCACGAATCACGGTCAGAAAGCGACCGGTGCGAATCAGCAGATGATTTTCGTGGATCAGCGATGCGTTCAGCGCATCGAGCGCTTCGTCCGGGGTGAGCGGTTCGTTGAGATTGAGACTGACAGTGCCATCGGGGACGCTGAGCATGCGCAACGACAGCCCGGCCCGAGTGGCAAAATCATCGAGCACAGTGGTCCACGGCGCTTCGTAGAACCGGAAACGCAGTTTGCCAGTCGCATCGAGCGCGACCCCAGCGGGACTGTCGTCGCCAACTTCCAGTGTCATCTGACGTCTCTCGTCCGATGGCGTCGGGACTGGAGGGACGGCGTTCGGGAACAAATCGTCGATCGCCGGTTGCAAAGCAATCTGCACTGTCGGCAGCGTCTGATCCGGAAGGCTTCCGGGCGATTGAAGTTGGTTGCCCGCTGAGTTGATCGGCGCGACGCCGCGTAGACCAGATTGCTGCTCGGCAAGCTGTGCCACAGATTGTTGCGGCTGATCCTGTTGGTACGACGGGGGAATCGCCGGTTCGGCAACTGGCGGTGGACTCCAGCCGGAATGTGGCCACGATGCGACTGCATCTGAATGTGTGGGGGTTCGCTGCGCCCCGTTTGTGCCCTGCTGAGAATGTCCAACAGGTACAGCTTCAGTTGTGCCGAGCATATGCTCGGCCTGTGAAACCTGCGTTCGTGATGGTGGCCACGGAGCATAGGAATCAGGCGAAACCGCGTACTCAGCCTGAATCGACTTGGCTGACGGCCAACTGGTTTGATGGCTCACGAGTTGAATCGGGCCTGATTCCGCAACCGTTGGTGCCAATGGACGCGGATTCACAGGTTCGAATCGCGCCGGTTCCGGAAGCGCATTGGGGTGATTGACAACGGCCTGGCCGGGTGACGGTCGCCCCTGGGAACTAACGGCATGGTTGGTCGCCCGACTTGCCAGTTCCCAACCGACGAGCACGACGAACGCAACCATTCCGCAGACCGTGCAGCAAATGCACAGCAGAAACGCCGTTCGGCCTCGTTGAGGAACACGTAGCACGAGTCGATTTCCTGTGCCATCTGCCCTGGGGGATCGCTGGGAACGCTCTGCACGGCGCAGGGACTGGCCGTACAGATTCCCTAGACGTTCTCATCGTCAGTCTGCGGCGATTCAATGCACCGATTTCATTGGTCTGTCATGAATCGATTGAAGATTGCCGGCTTTCAGGTCGGGTGCAAGAAAGGAGATGAGCGCTCCGGCGAAATCTGCCGGTATCAGTGTCGATTGTTCGCTCCTGATCGACGTCTAGCGGCACATGCCCTGATGGCCTCATTTGCAATGAATACCTTGACTTTGGTCTGCGCCGCCAATGAGCATACGAGGTCGCGCTGTACCGATCTGCGCCCGATCCGGAAGCTCTTGTGGAACAAATGGAGTCTATGACGGTCCGTACTGCTATCGTTCTGTTGCGAAACGATTCTGCGCAGTTGCTCATCCCTGGTGCGGAATCGCGACTGCGCGGTGACGTCGTTGAAATGTCGGGGGCACCCGACCAGACGCTGCATGAAGCACTGACAAGGCTGACGGATCGCAGCGGCAACTTCGACCTGCTGGTCGAATTGCCCCAGGAAGCAACACTGTGGCAGGACGTCCCACTGCATGTGGCCGGTGCCCGAGAGCAGGTTGCTTCGCTGGAATTACAACTGGCTCGGATCGCAGCGGAACATCCCGGTTGCGACGTCCGCTGGAACATCGGCGAATTCGGGTCGGTACCGCATGCCCAATTCGCCATCGTTCGACAGGAATTGCTGCAGTCGATCCGTGCGATCGCAGATGACCATGGATTGCCGATCCAGGGCATCGTTCCGTTCGCAACCGGGGCACTGTCTCAATGGCGCTCACGAGACGGACGGCTGCACGTCTCACCCGCTGCAGCGCGCTGGGGACTGCTGTGCGCCGACGGGGCACGCACAGTCTTGTTACTGGCGATCGAGGGGATGCGGCTGAATGTTGCCGTGATCGCAGAGTCGTTGTGGGAACAGTCAACTGGGGCAGCAGGCAACGAAGTTCAACCGCGCGCAGCGACGTGGCGATCTATCCAACATCGGATCCGTCGCTACCAGCTTGCTCAAGATCAGTCAGTCGGCGAATTGCTGCTGCTCGCTCCAATGGAGCTTTCTGAAGAGTCTCGAACGCGACTGGCCATACAACTTCGGTCGGACTTCGATGTACCTGCCCGGATCGTCTCGCCGAGAGAAATGGGAACGGCAGGCTGGGACCGATCCTGTTCTGCACTTGGAGCGGCGCTGGCCGAGACGGTCGGCGGGGAACGGTCGTTCGACTTCGCGCGACCACAAGAGATCATGCGGCCACGATCCTGGTTTTACTGGCTAATGCCTGTAGCGGCATTGTTGCTGGTGGCGGGTGGAGTGTGGGGGATGTTCACTGCGAGACAGGATTCCGCTGAGCGATCGCAACTCCTCGCAGACATCGAGCAACTGCAGGAGGAGCTGAAACAGTCCGCGCACCTGCAATCCCTGGATGAGTACTTGAATACCCAGTGGGATACGCCCGAGTGGTTGCCAGCCGTCGGGACTCTACTGCAGACACAGCCGACCGATGGTACTCAGTTGTCAAAGGCGGAAGTCGTCCTGAGTAGCAACGGAGACCAAACAGTTCGGGTGCTCGGTGAGACCACAAATGTCGACGCCGTACTCCAATGGAATGCGGAGTTGCTCAAGCGTCGTGCCGGATTCGAACTGGTTCCCCATGCGGTCAATCCGGCGACCGCAGGCGGAGTGAAACCTCAGTTCGTCATCGAACTCGACATTCCGCGTGAGGGCCATACTCACAATGTCGAGGGGGCGGGATCATGAGCCATTCTGAACGTCGCCTCCTGGGCATTTTGATTGCAACGCTCATTTTCTTGGGAGGACTGCAGTTCTGGCCCGACAGGTCATGGACTACCGACGGCACGTCAACGGCAGAGCTACAAGCACTGAAGCAGCAACTCGTCGATCAGCGTTTGGTGCAGCAGCGAGTCGCAAAGCGGGTGCAGACCCGCATTGAAAAATGTCTACCGACGGATACTGCGGAGTCGACGCTCGCGGTGCAGTCCTGGTTGATGAAACTAGGTCGGCAATTGCAGCTCTCTTCGATCCAGGTGACCCCACTTGCTTCCGAGCCACTCAGTGGTGACTTGCAGTTGCTGCCCGTCACCGTGGCTGCAGATGCAACGGAACAACAAACGCTGGCCTTCCTGCACGCGGTTCGAGCCACCGGCCTGGAGCACCGCATCCGGCAATGGTCGCTGGAGACCGGAGTGGGCGACATACCACGATTGAATGTCCAACTTGAGTTTCTACTACATACGCTGGCGACCCAACCCGACTGGTCCGCCAGCGAGGCATCGACAGTCTTGCCGGCCGACTGGGAAGATGTCGCCAGCCGCTTGGCGTTGATGCGGCAACCATCTGTCGATGCGACAGTTCCTGACATTGAACCGACTGGTCCACCCGAGCGAACGAGGGCACGAAGTCAGTACAAGCTGGTCGGCATCATCGTTACTCCAGCTGGCCGAGAAGCATGGTTCTTCGATTCAACCACACAGCGCTCGTCGAAGCGTCGATTGGGGGACACTCTCGGTACTGGCGCAGCTTCAGCGACGCTGCGCGAAATTCAGGACGGCTCGGTCCGATTGGAGTACGCCGCAGGCATGACTTGGCTTAAGTTGGGACAGATCGCGGCCATCGACGCCCCGAGATCACTGGCCCCCGGGAGCGCGGAGTGAACTTGTTACCGAACTCCGCACTTCTTATGTCCCGATGAATCAATGCTCCGTTTTTCGCCCTCCGAGCGCCACGTTTTCTCACCGACACTTACAGGTGGGCTGGCGGGACATGCTAGCTTGGTTCGCTCTCCGCAATCACTCCCCCCGTCCCGGCGGCTGACGACGAGTCTGTTGAAGACGTCGACAATGAGTGAGTGAAGACGGTCATGGTGTTGGTGGATATCGACAAAAGTCGTACTATCCCGATCCTTCTATGGTGACCGAAATACTTTCGGTCACGCTGGCAGACCAAGCTGGCCGGCCGCTATGGGAGACTGAGTGGATACGTGATCTGGCGAAGGAGGCGTGAGGTTGCACTGACGGAGTTCCGCAGACGCCAATCGATCAACTCAAATCCCGCACAATCTCTTCCACGCTCGCGAGCTGTTTCTTGAGGCCTTCCAGGGTCTCACGCACCTGTTGCACCACTTCGGGTGGGGCCTTGGCGGTGAAGCTTTCGTTGTTGAGTTTTCCTTCATGCCCCGCGATGTGTTTGCGGAGTTTTTCGGCTTCCTTCTGCTGGCGGTCAAGTTCGGCTTTGCGGTCGATGAGGCCTTCCAGGGGGATGAAGCCGTCGGCGTCGCCGAGGGAGAAGCTGGCAGAGCCGCTGGGGCGTTCGACTTCGGCACCGGCGGCTTCCAGCACGGCTTTGGTGAGGTTGTCGAACTGGCTCGCGACCGACTGCATATCAGCAGCGACCTCTGGGGCCGCCCGCATCAGCAATTTGACCG
>JAGQQB010000389.1 GCA_020426425.1 Planctomycetaceae bacterium
GTGGCCCAAACGAAAATCGAAACTTCGGAAGCGCTCAAAGATCCCGAGGTCCGCGTCACCACAATTGGCGACATCTCGATTCCCGGCGTCGGTGAACTCGCTGTCGACCTCGGTGAAGGGGAAGTCTCCGGCGAAGTCGGCGCCCGGGTCGAAGGCTACGGCGTCGCGATGCATCGCATCACGCAGGAAATCACCCGCATGATGCGGCAGCAACCGGTCATCGCCGTTTGGCTGTTCGATGCTTCGAACAGCCTCAAGGACGACCGCGCCGAAATCCGCGACAACTTCCACAAGATCTACGAAGAGCTCAACATCGCCAAGCAGCAGGCGACTCAAAAAGGGCAGAAGTACGCTGCACTGGAAACGATGATCTGCAGCTTCGGCGCCGGCGTGACCAAACTGATGCCGCGACCAACCGATGAACTCGAAGCCATCAAGAAGGCCATCGATGACATTAAGGAAGATGAGTCCGGCAAGGAGATGTCGTTCTCCTCGATTCAAGCCGTCATCGACGAGTACGCCACCGGAGCCACCCGGACTGATCGCAAACTGGTGATCATCATGCTCACCGACGAAACCGGCGAAGACGACGACAAGCTCGAAGAGGTGATTGCCAAGGCGGAACGCTTCAAGACCCCTGTCTACTTCATGGGCCGTGAAGCGATCTTCGGTTATCCCTACGCTCACGTCCGTTGGATCGATCCTGAGTTCGGGCTGCATCACTGGATTCGTGTCGACCGCGGGCCGGAAACCGCGTTCCCTGAGTGCCTGCAATACAACGGCTTCGGTGGTCGCTGGGATTCGGCGTCGAGCGGATTTGGTCCATACGGACAAGTGCGACTTGCGAAGAAGTCCGGCGGGATTTTCTTCATGCTCTCGACCGAAGAGAAAGACCTCATCGGCAGTGCCGCCCGGCTCGAACGCAAGTACGATGACCTCGCCATGAAGGAATACGAGCCACTGCTGCTCGCCCGCCGGGAGTACGAGGCTGGCCGCAGCAAGAACCAGTTCCGTCAAACCATCTGGCAGGTGATTGTCGCCCTCAATCCCCACCTCGATGGGCAACTCAATCTGCAATGGCGGCACTTCGATACCGACAACGAAGAGTTTGCCCGGCAGGGCAAGGCCCAGTTCGACAAGGCGGTCCGGGCAATCGCCAAGGTCAACGAAGGAATCAAGCGGCTGGAGTCCATCCGCGAACTCCGTGGAAGTGAACGCGAGCAGCGGTGGCGGGCGGCATACGATCTCGCTTACGCTCAGTTGCTTTCCTATCGCGTCCGCGAGTTCCAGTACCTCCTGGTACTTGACAAGCACGCCAAGGAACAGCCACTCCCCAAGGACCCCAAGCACAACAACTGGGACTTCGGGCACGACAGAGAAATGCTGACCCCCGATGCCCAGCAGGTGGCCGCCAGTAAGGTCGATGTGGACGAGCTGAAAGCGCAACAGCAGAAGGCCATCGAAATGTATGATTTCGTCATTAAGGAACATCCGGGCACTCCTTGGGCTCAGCGCGCCCAGCAGGAAAAAGGCTGGGGCTTCGGCCTGAAGCTTCACAGCTATTTCTGGGATCCTAAATACAACGATCCCAAGTACCAGGCGCGCGTGCCCAAGTTCTAGCCAGTGTGATCTGCGACGTTCGTCGGGTGGAATCACATCACTCGGACCACGTCACAGAGTGAACTCCAATCTCTCCAGGAGATGTCCCCTTCAGGCCATCTCCTGTTTCTTTTCAGCGCGTGTGGACATTCTGTTGGTTCGATCGACCGGCAAGAACAGACTCGGGGGCGAGCCGGAGTGCGTGAGCACCCGGACCGGATGTGGCTCGACTGCCCAAATCCGGGGCCTGACGGCACCCGGCTCGCCTCGATCTGAGCCAATTTCATCGCCAGATGAATGTCCACACACCCTATGCACTGGTCACGGCCGGGCGGCACAGCAGTCGCGCCGGGTGGCACACCCAGTCGCGGAGCGAATGGGGGTATTCGAATGGTCGGGAGGTGCGTTGCAACGTACCTCCCGACATGCGCAATTCAAGCAAGGTGTCACGACGCACCCTCTCACAAGGTCAAAGGACAGCAGGGAGCCATCCTGTCGATCCTGTCGATCCGGTTCATCCTGTCAGATTCTGCCAGTCCACTTTCGGGATGCACGCACGTTCCGATGCCAGCGGCATGGGACACGGCCGCTACCGCCGCCGAGTCCACGCTTCCGTCTGCGTGGTGCCGTCAGGAAAGGTCCACGTTTGCGTGAGAGTCTGTACGTCGAAGGCAACTCGTGACTTCGCCGCTGTCTTCCGCAATACCGGGCTGGAGGAAAACTCGTATTCCTCGGTCAACGTGGTCCCGTCGAGTCGACACGACCCGCCGTGCGACTGAAACAACTCAGCCCCTTGCCGCGTGGTCCCTTGCTGAAACACCGCGAAGTGTGTGGGAGTGATGATCTTCATCAGCGACAGCGTCGTCCCATCCAACAGGACTTCCGTACGCGTCCAGGTGCCGCACAGTTGCTCCATGGCAACGGCAGGTTCATCGGCGAAAGCTGTCGAGCCCAGCAGCGTCAGAAATACAAGCGCTTGTGCCATTCGAAACATCGGTGCGATCCTTGCGGTAATGCAGACCTTACTCCGCCCCAACGTCCAACGCCTTGATGAATCGAGCCATGCGCAGCCAGCGCAGCTTCTGCTCGCGAGGATACCTGCTCCAATGCCGCACGGCGTGATTCGCTTCGTCCCAGGTACATCCAAAAGCATCGCGAAACTCCCGGGCGGCGGTTGAGGACTTGCCAGCCGTGATCGATCGCTGAATGGAATCGAGCACAACCTCGAGTTCGGCATCGCTCCCAGTGTTCGTCAGATGCTTGAGTTCCGGCCCCAGAAACTCGGCCCCTAACTTCTCATCAAGCCGCCGCACGAGCGTCTGCAACGCCCCCAACGACAACACCAGCGCCTGCTCCAACCGCCGCACCCGATCCGCCTGGGCAGCGGATTCGACGGGAACAACAAACGGGAACGGAACGAGCATGATACGTTGACCTCTCCTCAACCGGCGCCCCAGGCGCCTCGTTGAATGAACCAGATCGTCTCGGGTACGCGTCCTATCGACGCGCGACCGCCGAGTACTCACACGTGTGCGCCAGCGATCGAATTCTACCCATCCGAATACGTAGCGTCATCAGCAAGTCAGCGACATTGTGTCAGGAGGATGCATCCGACCATTGGTGGTCGGATGCACCCCTTACCAAGATCCTCCCGTGAAAACGAACGTCGATTCGACGCGGCCCGAGCAGCGACAACCATTTGGTAATCCCTTCTCTGGTCGCGATCCAGAGATCACCCGCCAACGCGATTGAGTCCAGACTGCAAGTAGATGCACAGTGGTGAAAATCGCCGTCTCACGGAACGCCCGTTGTGAACAGTTGACTGCCCCCTGGACCGTTGTCACCGCGCCGCCGCACTGACCGCCGCCTTGCACGATCCGCCCTCAAACGATACTGTTCCCCCGCCGA
>JAGQQB010000390.1 GCA_020426425.1 Planctomycetaceae bacterium
CTGCGTTCCATCCTGCGTCACGACCCTGATGTGGTGCTGATTGGCGAAATCCGCGATGGCGAAACCGCCCACAGCGCGATTCAGGCGTCGCTCACCGGCCACCTGGTGTTCAGCACTCTGCACACCAACGATGCACCCAGCGCCTTCACCCGACTGGTCGATATGGGTGTCGAGCCATATCTGGTCTCCAGTACCGTCGAAGGAGTCCTCGCTCAGCGACTGCTGCGGCTGTTGTGCCCCGAATGCAAACGGCCTGTCTCACTCACCGAACTCGATGTCCCCGACGACTTCCCCCGACTGCTGACAGATACGCTCTATCTCCCCGTCGGCTGCCGCAAGTGCCGCGAAGTCGGTTACTCCGGACGAAACGGCGTGTTCGAGCTACTGATTACCGACAGTGAGATCCGCCGCCTGTGCAACGAGCGAGCCAGTTCGTCATTGTTGCGCGACCACGCATTGGCCCACGGCATGATCACGCTTCGCCAGTGCGGATACGGTATGGCCGCCAAAGGCCGCACGACACTTGAAGAAGTGCTGCGGATTACGCGCGGCGATGTGTCGTAGCGCAGAGTTCTTCAAGTTTGCCAGGTACGCATCGCCCATCACTCAGCCGGCGACTCCGACTGCATCTTCGCAATCTGATTGCGGAACTCCTCGCATTGTTCCTTGGGCGTCGCGCACATCTCACACATGGACGTCCCTTTGCCATCCTTGAGCGACTGCAGCCCGCCGCAGGTGCCGCGCAGTTGCCGGTTGCTCACCAGCACGCCAATCGCCAGACCGCACAGCGCGAGTGCGAACACCACCACGGTCATCAGCAGCGTATTCCACGGAGACGCCGCCTGTTGCTCCGCCGGGGCGGCTGATGCAGGGCCGAGCGGCTGAAACCGACCTACCGCCAGCGACGTCGCCATGTCCTCCAAACCAATCTCCGTCCGGCGAATCAGCAGCGCCGCGTAGCCATGCTCTTCGGCAAATCGCAGCCCTTGCTCCGGTCCGAGCACCGTGATCAGCGTCGCCACGCCATCTGCCGTCATGCAGTCATTTGCCAACACAGACACGGACGCCAGATCATGCGTCACCGGTCGCCCGGTGGAAGGATCAATCGTGTGCGAATACCGGACTCCATCGACATCGAAGTAGTTCCGATAGTTCCCCGACGTCGCAAGCGACTCGCTGCTTAGTCCGACTACCCGATAGTTCTCAAACGATCCCTCCACTGGTTTGAGAATCGAAATTCGCCAGGGTGTGCCATCGGGCTTAAGTCCCTGGGTACGTACTTCACCCCCAATCTCGACCATGAAGGCACTCAGATTGGACTGCTCAGCCAGCAACTCGCTGACCACATCTACCCCGTAGCCCTTCGCAATCGCAGACAGGTCGACCGCCAGCTCTGGCAGGTCCTTCTGCAGGGCAGGGGGATCATGCTGTACTTTCAGATGTTGGTAACCGACGCGCGCCCTGGCGGCGTCGATCTCCGCGTCCTCGGGGATACGCGGAGTCTGCCGTCCGTTCCCGAAGTTCCACAATTCCACCAACGGAGCCACGGTCGGATCGAACGCTCCGTCGGAAAGCTCACTGAGTTCGAGCGCCTTGGCGACCACTCTTGCCGTCGCGGCGGAAACCGGAAACGGCTCGATCCCGCGCGAGGCGTTGAAACGGGAGAGTTCCGAGTTGGGGTCATAGGTCGACATCTGTGCGTTGACCTGGCGCAGCGCCGCATCGATCTCCGCCTGCAATACACTCAGCCGCGCCGTCTGTCGCTCGGCTTCCAACTGTTCCGTAAAGACAACGGAAACATGGTACGTCGTCCCCATCGTCGCCCCTTCCGGGAGCGGCACGATCTGAGCCGACAGCACCTGCGGCAACGCGGCGACGAACCAACCAATCAGCAAACTGACAACGCGAAACACACCATCATCCATTGAGCAAACATGCAGTAGGCAAGCCCCCTGCAGTGCATTCTATGCCGACATCGACCGGGAAGCGACGCGCTGCAGCACTCCCGTCCAGCCTGGCAACATGTTGATTTCTGGCAACAGTGAGCAACGCGGCGGCATCATTTGCGTAACCAATGATTGAGTCGACACTTGCTGCCTCTGGCGGCACGTTCATTCCGAACCATGTTGCCGAATTGCCTCAGCGGCCCTTGACGCAATGTCAACCAGACGAACCGCCGCCAACACGCCGTAACCCACAATTCCATCAATCACTTACGACCCGCCTGACAGCCAGCTGAACAAAATGTTTCAAGCTCTTGGCACTGGGTTCGCTTATCAGGTCGGCAGACCCTAATTTCAACAACGACTCACTCTCTCACACCATGGAGTCAACAATGCTGGCAATGGCAACCTCACTGTACAACGACGAAGCAGGCTTTATCGTCTCGGCCGAACTCGTCCTCGTCTCGACCATCCTCGTCATCGGTATGGTCGTCGGCCTCGCCGAGATCTCGAATGGCATCAACGAAGAACTTGAAGACGTCGCTTCGGCGATCGGCAGCGTCAATCAGACGTTCCGTTTCTCTGGCCTGAGCGGTCACAAAGGCTTCATCGTTGGCAGCAGCTTCAACGACCAGGCCGACTACTGCGACGGCCAGTTCGACATCACCTGCGATAACAACCGACCAGTCAACGAAGCCCCGACCTACAACTAATCGCGGCTCGACCTGAACACCAAGTTCGACTCTCTCTCACAGCAGTTTGCCGACTGATCACAGTCGGCAAACTGTTTTCGTGCGCGCTCAGCGTGAACTTGATGACTCACCACGGAGGCACGGAGATTCTGAGCGACCTCAGCTTCAATCCAGCAGTGAACTGAGAACGCCCCTTGATCGATGGGATACGCGGCCATTACATCCTTTGTGACGATGACGCTCCGCTTCGATCCGGCGCCCCGACACGACACGGCGACCTCCTTCTAAATCTCCGTGCCTCCGTGTCTCCTTGGTGAATAGCCGACGGCTGACAGCCGACTAGAAGTTGCTCATCAACCCAGTTGTTGGGCGGGCGATGACGTGGGCGCTGACGAGGTCGCCGACTTTGCTGGCGGCGGCGGCTCCGGCGTCGACGGCGGCTTTGACGCTGCCGACATCGCCTTTGATCACGGTGGTCACGAAGGCACCGCCGATCTGGATTTGCTTGACGAGCGTGACGTTGGCCGCCTTGAGCATCGCGTCGGCGGATTCAATCTGGGCAACCAGACCTTTGGTTTCGATCAGACCGATGGCTTCATTCATGGGTGGTCTCACTAACTTGGGTTGATCCGCCGGCTTCGTGACGGCGGGAATGGATTCGGGGGGCGACTGGGCGGAAGGCTCAGTCGCGGTTGTCTCGGAGGGTGTCACCACAGGCTGTGGCAACGGCGATCCGGCGACGAGGTAGTCGTACAGCTCGGCTGGTGTAATGGGTGAGGCCAGGAACCCGTGACCGCGCTGGCGAGTGGTTTCCCGCAGCCAGCGACGGAGATCGGGAGTGTTGTCTCCCGAAGCCTGTGGCTGT
>JAGQQB010000391.1 GCA_020426425.1 Planctomycetaceae bacterium
AGCTTCTCTTCCACCGCCTGCGACAGCGTTTCCCGTACCAGTTCCACCGGCACTCGGTCGTAAACCTGAGCAAAGAAACCTTCCACGATCAGGTGCATTGCCTCGTAGCGTGAGAGGCCGCGACACATGGCGTACAACACCTGTTCGGCATCGACCTGTCCAGCGGTCGCACCGTGCGTGCAGCGGACGTCATCGGCTTCAATTTCGAGGCCGGGGATCGCATCGACGCGGGCATCGCGGCTGAGCATCAAGGCGTCGTTGCGTTGATAGCCGTCGGTCTTTTGGGCCGGGCCGTCGACCTTGATCATGCCGCGCCAGATGACGCGAGATTCATCGCGGCAGACTTCCTTGTACAGCAGGTCTGAATGCGTGTTCGGGGCATGGTGCGTCTGCTGTGTGTAGTACGAGAGCAGCTGCCGTTCGGTGGCGAAGGTGACGCCGTTCACCTGTGCATCAGCCCCAGGTCCATCGAGATGCACATCCTGGTGGATGTGCGCCAGTCGCGAGCCGAGCGCGCCAACGGTCCACTGCAGCATGCCATCGCGAGCCACTCGGCCCGACTGATGAGCGATGTGCCGCACTTTGCCGTTCCAGTTCTGCAGCTGCACGTAGCGCAGTCGTGCCCCCTGTCCGACGAGCAATTCCACCGCCCCCACATGCAGTCCATCGTGATCGGGGGAGGACGATGCGGTCTCTTCGAGCAGCGTCGCCGCCGCTCCGTCCTCCAGGATGACCAGCGTATGACTGAAGTCCGCTGCTCCGTCCTGCTGCAAGCCGATCAAGCTGTACAGAGGCACCGTCACCTCGACATTCCGAGGCACGTACAACACCGTACCGCCTGTCCAGTACGCAGCATGCCAGGCAGAGAAGCGGTCGGTTCCAGGTTGCACCGCCTGCTTGAGCAGATACGGTTCCAACACATCGCGATGCTGAATGAGCAGGCTTGCGAGATCGCCGAACAGCACCCCTTTCGCGGCGAGATCTTCATTGAGCGACGACTGCACACACTGACCATCGACATGCACCACCGCGCCACCGAATTCGCCCCGGTCCTGCATCAGTGTACTGAAGCTGGCGTCGGCTGCGGAACTCGTGACGAGGCGGTACTTCTCTGGTCGCAAGCCCCGCAGATCGACCCGGTGATACTCCTCGGGATCGAGCGGCTCATCCAACAACTGCTGATACAAGGCGAACGCCTCGCGTCGCTGCGATTGCAGCCAGTCCGGGTCTTCACGACGGGCCAGAAAGTCGTCAAATACAGCAGGGGCAAAGCCCGTGGAGGTGGCAGTCATTGAGCTCATGTGGTGGGTTCGATCACTGGATGGAAAGTCACAGGTCGACAGGCCGCAAGCGGCAACGGGAGATGATAGACATCCGCCTGCAAGTTTGCATGCAGCTGCCGACGATTCTTGTGGACAAGAGGCAATCCCCCGGAGGGAGGACGCTGCGGTGATGCTGCCGCACGAATGACAACTGCGTCACCGGGCGCGTTGCCGCCAGTCCGGTGGCAACGTCGCAAGTTGTGATGCATCCGGCAGATAGAAGTACGCTTCGACGCAGACATCAGCGAATTCGTGCTGCATCGCGATCGCTCGTCGCGCATACAGCCCTTCGTCCACCCCCTCGACTTCATCGAGCTGGACCAGGCACTCCGACGTGACCGCCCACACTTCCCCAAGTACCGACTCGCCGCGAGCTTCACTGCCGTCTGACTCTGTGACGACGACCTCCAGCAATCCCGGATAAGTGCCGCAATCCACCAGGCGATAGCTCGGTTGTGTGCGCGCAATGCCGACAAGTTCCTGATCATGCAGTGCGTGGTGCCGGCATTCCCCTTGCATCAACGTCCCGTACACAAAGATCAAACTGCGTGACATCGGCGGCGAATCAGACATTGGTTTCTCGGGCATCATCAAGTCGGACGGACGCTGGTTGTACTACTCGTGCAGTGACGCTTGATTACGAAGATATCGCCCCTGTTCAATCCCGACGAGCCTGCCGCTTGCAAACGGCCACTTCAACGCATCCCTTATCGCCCGCCCGCTCGCCTCCCCGCCTCGCATTGGAAGCGTCCGTTGTGAGTTCCATGTGTGTGAGTTCCATGTGATTGTGAATTCTATGTGATGATCGCACCTCCTGCGTAGATGGCCGCCGCTTGATCTGCGATGCTCCCCAAGCAAGACTCACCGTTCCCCATTTCCCATTCCCCACGCCGCCCATGTCCCGTCGCCGCGTTCTCTTCCTCTGTACCGGAAACTCGTGCCGTTCGCAGATGGCCGAAGGCTGGCTGCGGCATCTGGCCGGAGATCGGTTCGAAAGTTTGTCCGCTGGAGCTAAGCCCGCAGGGTACGTGCATCCACTGGCCATCGCTGCGATGGCGGAACTGGGGATCGATATCAGCGATCTGCGGAGCAAACACATCAACGAGTTTCTCCCGCCACAAGGGGCACCGCCAGATCTGATCATCAGCGTCTGCTCGTCGGCGGAGAAAGAATGCCCCGTGTTTCCGGCTCAAGTGGAGCGCTGGCACTGGCCGTTCGATGATCCCTATCACGCGGCAGGAACGCCGGAGGAGATCCAGCAAGAGTTCCGTCGCGTGCGAGATGAAATTGCAGATCGGCTGCGGCGGGAGTTGATCGACTTGGTATAGGCTCTGTTCAATCTACGCTGGCATCAGGTGCCGAATACCTGCGGCAGGGTCACCATCGAACGGAACATGGCCCCTTCAGTGCCCGATTCAATCGCGATTCGAGGAAGATCGAAGCGATTCACCGCCGGCTTGGACGCGAAGCCGCCGTAGAAGCTGAAGCTGTAGCGATACCCAGCCTCACGCAGAATCTGTTCCGTTTCTTCCGTGAACGAATCGCGCTGACCGACCGGATAGCTGAACGCGGTAATTTCGCGTCCGAGTTCGCTTTCAATGCGTCGCTTCGAGTCGAAGATTTCGTGACGTTGGCGCTCCAGTTCAAGATTAGCCAACACGGGATGATTCACGGTGTGCCCGCCGATCTCCATCCCCCGTTCGTGCATCTCACGGACCATGTCCCACGTCATCCATACGCCGTCGGCCACAGACTTAGGGCACCGACCTGTTCCCAGTACCTTGCCCAGTTCATCGCGAAAAGCAATCGTGCGATCCCAAGGGATCTGTTTATGGATTTGCAGCAATTCCCGCAGCGCCAGGGCGCGTGAGGGGCCTTCGAGCGTGATCTCGCGTTCGACATACTCTCCGGGCGGCACGCTGCGAGCCGAGGTGGACTGCACCATCCAGGAGAGCTCGTCCCACCAGGCGACCTGCCCGTCGTCGAGAAATCCCGTCGTGATAAAGAACACAGCAGAGGCCCCATGACGTTCGAGGACTGGCAGGGCCAGTTCGTAGTTGTCGCGATAGCCGTCGTCGAATGTGATCAGAATGCCGCGACCGCCAGGACTGTTGAGCACTTCCTCGATCTGGTGCAGTGAGATCAGTTCCCCCGCCTTCTTCAGG
>JAGQQB010000392.1 GCA_020426425.1 Planctomycetaceae bacterium
TGGTGGTACATCCCCGAAGCCTACCTGTCGACGTTCCACTGGTGCTGCATGACCGCCCTGGTGATGTACACACTCGGCCTGGGAACGTCTGTCACAAAGTGGCTTGCGCCAGTGATCACGATCTCGTACGCCAATCGGGCACCGAACGCGAACTTCGGACTGGACCAGATCAACGCCATGCTGGCGCTGTACCTCGCCCTGGGGCCATGCGGCGCAAAGCTGTCCCTGGATCGCCTACTGAGCAAATGGCGTGGTGGTGCGAATTCACTCCGACTTGAACGACGCTGGAATCCCCCGCCAGTACCACGCAGTTCGTCGGCCAGATTCTCTACGCGCCTGATCCAGGTCCACATGTGCATCATTTACTTCTTTGCCGGTGTCTCCAAACTTAAAGGGACCGACTGGTGGGATGGAGATGCCGTCTGGTTCGCGTTCGCGAATGCGGAGTATCAGACGACAGACATGACCTGGATCGCCTGGTATCCGTGGATTTCAGATGTTTTCACACACGGGACCATTCTCTGGGAAATGACGTTCTGGTTTCTGATCTGGCAGCGCGGCTTGCGTCCGCTGGTGCTCTTTGCGGGCATCATGATGCACCTGGGCATTGGCGCCTGCATGGGCCTGTGGACGTTCGCGCTGATCATGATGATCACCTACGTCAGTTACATTCCGCCTGAGCGATTCGCGCAAATCGGAGCCGTCCTGATGAACTGGATACGGCAGCCTGAACCGCGCGCTGTCGCCGTTGATGCCGCCAGCCGCTGGGAGCGAAACTGGGTGGCAGCCCGAAAAGCCTGCGACCTGCGCCATGGCATGCAGTTGGTTGTTGAGAGTCCGCATGCTGCTGAGGCGTCACACACCATCGGTGGCGCGCGCAACGGCGAAACGTTTCCATCAGATGGTGAGTTCGCGACGGAGGAATCTTCGCCCGAAGATGCGTCGGTCGAGGATCTGGAGACTGACGACTCGATGGCGTCGACCCTCGCACGTGTCGCGTCAACGCCGCCGGTCATCGCGCCAACCAACCTGTGGGCGCGCTATCGAGACCATCGAGGCGAGTGGCCATTCGCTCAATGCGAGCGACTTAACGTGGAACACCCGCGTGTGCTCATCGTCCAGTCGTCCTGGAAGGGGCTGGCGGACTTGCCCACATACTTCCAAAGCAAGGGATTCCATTGTCGTGTCGCCTCGGACATGCCAGCCGTATGCGCGACGCTAATGGAACGACCAGTCGATGCCGTCTTGCTCATTGCTCAGTCATCTGCGGAAGTCTCCGAATTGGCGACTTTCCGCAGCCTGCTGATTAGTGCGGGCGCGGCGGCGCCCGCCTCGGTCCTGCTCTCGCGGAGTCGCCCGAAATCGGGACAGGACACGAACCCGTCCGAACATCGCTGGTTGACTGCAGGGGTTTCCAAATCCGATTTGCGTCGCGAGATCCTGCTGGCTTTAAGAGAACGTGCATGCACATCTGAGGAAGACGCTCGGCTAGAGGCGATTGCGCTAGGACGCCCCGCAGAGCAGGAACAGCATTTCAACGGGGCATTGACCGCTAACGATCCCGTCACAGAGGCCTCGTCTGATTCCGAACTCAATTGTGTGGCGGCGCCGAATCCGTCGTGCGAGTGTACGGCATCGCCTCCGCAAGGCGTTCCGGCTGAGGACGACGCGTAACCCGATATTCGAAGCGCCCTCGCCATTCGAGGTCACATCATTGGATTTGTTGCAGGGGAGTTCCCATGTCGACTCGGTCTGGTTTGTTGCCTGTGCTGTGTTTCGGTCTGGTCACAGTTCTGTGGTCGTGTTCCGGACCGATTGCGGAAGGTCCTGACATGTTGCTGGAACGCGCGCGCTTGCGCCGCGAAAGTGGTCAGTTGCAGGAGGCCATGGACCTGCTCACAAAGGCCATCCAGATGGATGCTGCTGACGCCAATCTGTACTACGAACGCGCGCTCACGCATGCCGAAGCACAGCAATGGGACGCCGCCGTTACCGATTATGATGAGGCGATCCTGCGCGACGGGGCATTCGCACAGGCGCACAACAATCGAGCCGCAATCCTGGCTCAGCAGGGTAAGTTTGATGTCGCAGCCGCCGGGTTCTCCGAAGCCATCCGCATCAACCCCGAAGATGTCCTCGCGTATCGAAATCGCGGTCTCGTCTATCATGATATGGGCAACTACACCAGCGCCATTGCCGACCTCGACAAGGCGGTCGAACTTGATCCTGCGGTTCACGAGAACTGGTTCATGCGGGGCAACGCCTGCCTCGACGGCGGAAAACTCGACGATGCCGTGCAAAGCTTCACGGAATCGATTCGACTGAATCCGCAACATGCAAGATCGCTGCTCAACCGCAGTCATGCGTACGAGCAGCTGGGCCAAACCGAAGATGCTGAGCGCGACCTCGCCCGCGCCCTGGCGATTGACCCGCTGGTCGGAGCCCCGTCCGAGCCAACCCCAGCAAACTCTGACGATCCCGAAGCGCCACTGTTACCGATTCCCGAACCAACGCCCGCCGAACCGGTCACGGAATCGGCCCCGACCATCACTCCCGATCCCACCGCAGAAGAGGCGTCCGGTGCTGCCGAACCAGCCGCCCCTGTGGCGGTCGAGTGATCGCGGCGCTCGCGATGATGACATTGCGCCCCTGACGTTGGCAGCGTCGGGGACGAGCACAGTTTGCCACATGCACCAGCGCTGGTCGAAGGGGCGGGTGAGAGCTTACCATGGGCGAGACAGCGTGCTCGCCTGTGCCTCGTTGAGCTGGTACCTAGCGAGCCTCTCCGATACCTCGAATTCAGAGTTGATGAACGACAGTGGCCGCGGACTACTACAACGTGCTGGGAGTGACTCGTTCCGCGACGCAGGACGAGATCCGTAAGGCGTACAAGAAGATCGCGCGTGAGAATCACCCTGACAGCAAGCCGGGTGACGCGGCGGCGGCGGAACGATTCAAGCAGGCGGCGGAAGCGTACGAAGTCCTCGGTGATGCCGAGAAACGCAAGAAGTACGATCAGTTCGGCGAGCACTGGAAGCATGCCGATCAACTTGGCGGCAATCCCTTCGCTGGTGCCCAGGGAGGAGGCCCCGTCGATCTCAATGATTTGTTCGGCGGACAAGGTGTCGATCTGGGAGACCTGTTCGGTGGCGCATTTGGCGGTGGCGGAGGGCGTCGACCCCGTCCACGCAGCCGTCGTGGGAGCGACGTCGAAGACACAATCCGGATCCCCTTTCAATTGGCAGCGAGCGGAGGGACTTACGACATCACCCTGCGGAAAGAGTCGGGCACAGAGACCTATGGTCTGAAGATTCCCGTCGGAATCAACGATGGTGAGAAACTGCGGATCGCCGGACAAGGGATGCCTGGGATGGGGGGAGGTCCCGCTGGCGATGTGATCGTGACTGTCCGCGTCGCGCCGCATCCCTTCTTCCGCCGCGAGGGAGATCATGTCCTACTCGACCTGCCGATCTCCGTCGCCGA
>JAGQQB010000393.1 GCA_020426425.1 Planctomycetaceae bacterium
GTTCATTCAACTGTATAACGGTACCTGGGATAGTCACGACTACATCGAACGCGCGCATGGGAATCTCGTTCGTGGTGTCGACCAACCGATTGCTGCCCTCATCCGGGACCTCAAGCAGCGAGGGTTGCTCGACAGCACGTTGATCGTTTGGTGCGGTGAGTTCGGACGGACTCCAGACAACGGTGTTCGAGGCGGAACAGCCTATGGTCGCGATCACAACCCGAACGCCATGACCATCTGGCTGGCTGGCGGCGGCTGTCAGGCAGGGCACACCATCGGGGCCACCGACGAACTCGGGATGAACGCCGTCGAAGAAGTCCATCACGTCCGCGACTTCCACGTGACCTTGTTGCGTCTCTTGGGCCTGGACGACAACAAACTGACGTACTACCACGCCGGTCGGTTCAAACAACTCAGCCAGTTTGGCGGGCAGGTGATTGAGCCGCTGATTGGGTAGCGGTGTAGACGATCTCTCGTTTCGCGGTCCGATAATCACGCTGCAACCGGCGCTGCCGATGTTTGGGGAATCACACATCCCAGTTTGGTGGCGTTGGTCATTCGTCCCTTGACCGATTGCACGTCCCATTGCGCTTCTCCGGCACTTGCGATTGACACTCCCCCCTCTGTCGGCTGATACTCTGCCGATTCGCACACAGGCCCTCACTGATATGCATTCCACCTCCCCTTGCTCACGCAACCGCTCGCGGCTGGCTGTTCGCCTGCTGTGTTTGCTGTTGTGCGCCGCGACGTGGCGGGGGCCGTTGCCGTGGTTGCATCAACATGCAGATGCCGCGAATGCTGGGCTGCATGAGGCACAAACGGTTGAGCATTGTCGGCAGTACCATGGCAATGGTCTCGCAACCGTCTGTTCCGATTGGCATTGGCATGTGTTGCTGCCTTGGACGCAAGGTGCTCAGGACAATGAGCAGACTCCGGTCGACCATGACCCATTGATTCGGGCCGAGATTGTCGTCTCGACAGGTGCCATTGACACCGCGGCGTTCGACTTTGCTCATTCGCTGCTGACCGGTTTGGTTGTCGAGGCGTCGTCGATCGATCGACTCGACTCCGCAACGCAGGCGGAACCGGGGCGCTCGTTCTTGAACTCGCTGCTGCAATCTGTCCCGCTGCGGACAGTGACTGGCGTCGCCCTCTGTTAGCGGCGTTGCCTGCGCCCCTGCCTTTTTGAGGCGGTTCTGGATGCGCTTCTGATTTGGCCGAACCATCAGCGTTGATCTCACCCCATAATCGGGCGTTCAGTCGCGGAGCGATCAACGACTATGGGCGGCCCGCGCGGCACCCGACGGTCTCGCCGTCTCCACCTTCTTCCACATTGTTCCCATTGGCGTCTGTCATGAAATCACGCATTGGTCCCGCCCTCGTCCTGCTCGCCATTCTTGCTGGCGGTGGTTGGTTTCTGCGAAACGAGTTTGGCTCCCATCAAGGGGAAGAGACTCACGAACCGCACGCAGAGGGTGCGCTGACCGAACGCCCCACCAGCGTCAAACTCCCTGAAGACAAACTTGTGGCGGCAGGCATCGCGACCACCTCGGTTGAGCGTCGTCAGTTGCGGGATGTTCGCACCGTGCCCGGTCGCATTCAGTACGACGATACGCGGCACATTGAGGTGAAACTTCCGACCGAAGGAATTCTGACCGAAGTCCGCATCAAGCCGGGCGATGTTGTTGAATCAGGTGCGGTGCTCGCCATCCTGAGCAGTCCCGAAGTCGGCAATGCCCGGGCCGATGTCCTCAAGTGCCAAACCGAATTGGCACTCGCGGAGCGGCAATACGAATGGCACAACGGGATCTGTCAGGGACTCAAGCGACTGGTAAACGCCGTGGAATCCAAGCAGGACGCTTCTGCCATCGTTGCCGACATGGGATCCATTTCCCTCGGTGCTTCGCGCGAACAGGTAATGACCGCCTATTCCCGCTTCCGCCTCGCCGAAACGATGATGAGCAACGTCAATGCCCTCAACGAATCGGGGGCTGTCTCGCTCGCGGTGGTCCAGCAACGGCAAAGCGAACTCAACTCCGCCGAAGCAGCGCTCAAGGCAATTACCGAACAATCGATGTTCGAAGCCGATCGCGAATGCCGCGAAGCAGAGGCCATGGTGCAAGATGCTCACCGTCGACTCCGAATCAGCGAACAACATCTCACCACGTTGCTCGGCTATTCGGAGGCCGCACCGGAGGCGACCGACATGCAGCAGCTCTCGCACGTCGAAATCCGGGCCCCATTCGCCGGAACGATCGAAACCAAGAACTACTCTACGCAGGAGCGTGTCAGCCATGGCGACAGCTTGTGCGTGCTCGCCAACACCGAACAGATGTGGGTCGCCGCCGACATTCGCGAACGCGAATGGGGAGCTTTGCGCCTGAGGGCAGGTGAAACGATCGAAGTCACCGCACCTGGTCTTCCGGGCGAAGTCATGCAGGCGACCGTCGCATTCCTGGGACGACAGGTCGATCCCAATACCAATGCCGTCCCACTCGTTGCGAGCATCCCCAATGTCCAGGGGCTGTTGCGACCGGGTCAATTCTGTCGCGTTGCCCTGCCGGTTGCGACAGCACGCGACGTCCTTGCAGTCCCAGATTCGGCCCTCCTCGAACATGAAGCGGCCCAGTTTGTGTTTGTGCAGGAGCAGCCCAACGAGTTCCGCCGCGTTGACGTCACCGTCGGCCTCAGCGACGCAGGTTGGACCGAGGTGAGTGGCATCGACGTCGGTACACCGGTCGTTTCCCAAGGAGCCTTTTATCTGAAATCGGAACTCCTGCTGGAGGGGGAAGAGTAACGCGGGCATCAATTCAGTCTGCGACTCGCTCATTCCCCAGCCACTTGATTCGGATCACCTCCCATGCTTTCCAAGCTCATTGAATTCTCCCTCGAGAACCGGTTCCTGGTTCTCATCATGACCGCATTGATGGGACTCGCCGGTGTCAACGCGGCGCTGCATTTGCCGATCGACGCCGTCCCCGACATGACCAACGTGCAGGTAACCGTCATCACCAGTGCCGGTTCGCTCTCGCCGGTAGAAGTCGAACGGTACGTCACGTACCCAGTCGAACTGACGATGGGAGGACTGCCGAATCTGGAAGAGGTTCGTAGCGTCTCGAAGTTCGGCATCTCGGTGGTTACCATCGTTTTCCAAGAGGGGACTGACATCTATTGGGCGCGGCAACTCGTCGCCGAACGACTGGCGAACGCCGCCTCGCAGATCCCCGAGGGCTACGGGCCTCCGGAAATCGGACCACTCACGACCGCACTGGGCGAGATCCTGCAGTTCGAAGTGCGGGGCGATGATTACTCCCCCATGGCTCTCCGCACAATTCTCGAATGGGAAGTCGCGCCGAAGCTCCGCGAAGTGCGCGGCGTGACCGAAATCAACACCCACGGCGGCTACTACAAGACATTCGAGATTCAGCCGCATCCCGATCAGCTCACCAGTTACGGCATCACGCTGGACGATCTGTTCTCCCG
>JAGQQB010000394.1 GCA_020426425.1 Planctomycetaceae bacterium
AAGGGGGCACCATGCGACTGGGGGCGCAGCCCTGTACGCTGGAAGCTGGGAGCCTGGCGCAAGAGTGTTATCAGGCGGAACTGGTTTCCGAGCGGCATCGACATCGCTACGAGTTCAATCCGGCCTACCGCGAACGCCTGATTGCCGCTGGCATGCGTCCGACCGGTACCAATCCCAACAACACGCTGGTTGAAGTCGTGGAAGTCGCTGACCACCCCTGGTTCCTGGCAGTGCAGTATCACCCCGAGTTCAAGTCGAAACCCCTCGCGCCGCATCCTTTGTTCAAGGGCTTCGTCGGAGCAGCGATCAGGAAACATCGAGGAGAGTCGTAGAGGGAGTCGGCTTCCGAAGCACGAGATCCGAAACAAATTCAAAATCGAAAATCCGAAATCCGAAACGGGTTGTTTGCAGCGCGAAACGGATGAAGACGTCACTGTTTCGAGCTTCTGGTTTCTGATTTGTTTCGGATTTCGTGCTTCGAATTTCGAACTTACTCACCACTACACCACTCCGCCCGGCACCTCATCCGCCCCATGCCTCATCGCCGACCAAAACGCGGATTGGCTGTGTGGATCACCTCCACTTCGCTGCCGGTGTTTGTGGTCGATGAGCGACGAGTGGTGTTGATGTTCAATCATGGCTGCGAAGCGTTCACCGGCTGGTCAGCGGCGGATGTCGTCGGTCAGACCTGTGAGTATCGGGCTGAGGTGATTCCTGACGATGTCAGTTCGCTGACCGGATTGCTGACACCGCCGCAGGAGGTCTACGCCGGTCGGTCCTGTTCGCGGTTTCTCCCTCTGCTGCATCCTGATGGATCGAATCGCAACTGCGTCGCCCAATTCTTCCCGCTTGGAACCACGCCGGGCGATGCGCGATTCCGCGTGCTGGGCGTCCTGATTGAAAGCGCCGCCACATCGTTGAACGATGCAGTCCCGCCGCCGTCCTGGCATACAGACCTGGCTGAGGCTCTGCGAGCAAATCAGCAGCGGTACACGGTCGCGTTGATCGGCAACTCGGTGCGCATGCAACGCACGCTTGCGCGCGTGGCTCTCGCTCGCGAATCGACAGTGGCCGTGCATGTCGCCGGACCTCCCGGCAGTGGACGGGAATACATCGCCCGCCACATCCATTACGGCACACCACAGGGAAGTCGCACGTTGATCCCGCTGGACTGTCGGACGGGTCATGCCGAACTGCAGCGCGTGCTCGAGCGCGCGTTTGAATTCAACGAACCGGAATTCCACCCCGGCGCATTGTGCTTGAAACATGTCGACGCACTGCCGCGCGATCTACAAGTCCTCGTACGCAACGAAAGCCGCGCCCCGGGCAGCCATCCACGTCTGTTTTCCACCACGGAAGTCGACCTCGATCAGTCGGTTCAGGCGGGTGAGTTCGACGCGGAACTGGCGGGAATCCTGACCACTCTCATCGTTCCATTGCCTGCCCTTCGGGATCGTCCGGAAGACTTGCCCTTGCTGGCCCAGCAAATCCTGGAGAGCTTCAACGCTCGCCAGCAGCGGCAGGTGGAAGAGTTCGCACCGGAAGTGTCACAGGCACTTGCGCGTCACGACTGGCCAGGCAACGTCGCGGAACTGGAACGCGTCATCCATGACGCCTGGCGGCGGTCAACTGGATCACGAATTGCGATGGCTGATTTGCCCTGGGAGTATCGCGCAATGCTGGAAGCGGAATCGGTGCCGCCGGCGCCTCAGTTTCCGAAACTGGAAGCACACCTGGAACAAGTGGAACGAACCCTCATTCAGCGGGCGCTGCACGCCGCCAATGGCAGTAAGACACAGGCGGCAGACTGGCTCGGGATTCCGCGAGCAAAGCTGTATCGACGAATGGAATCGCTCGGGATATACAATATCGAACAGGATGCCGACGCGGTGCCAACTCAGGATGAGTCGTAGCGGTCCACGTGGGCGCTCCTCGTTGCCGAACCACCCGCGTAGCACCGACCCACCCGCCCAGCAGGTGATCCCATGGCCCCTCGATTCGGATCCCATCTCGATCCCCCCAATCGCTTCCTCCGCAAGCATTCGGAGGCAGATTGGGAACACCTGGAGTGGGACAGTGAGTATCAAACTGCGGCGGCGCAGGCGCCAATCACGTACCACGACGATCATTCCAAGTCGATCGTTTCAGAGAACGACTCACCCGACATCCCGTTCCGGTACAGTGTGAACCCGTATCGCGGTTGCGTGCATGGGTGTGCGTACTGCTATGCCCGGCCAACGCATGAGTATCTAGGGTTGAGTGCCGGACGCGATTTTGAGACGCAGGTGTTTGTGAAGCACAATGCTCCACAACTCCTGCGGGAGTTCCTGCTGCGTCGTGACTGGCAACCAGAGGTCATTGTCTTCAGTGGGGTGACGGACTGCTATCAGCCTGCAGAGCGGGAGTTCCAATTGACGCGAGGTTGCCTGGAGGTTGCCCGCGATTTCGGTCAACCGATGGGCGTGATCACCAAGAACGCGCTTGTCGTTCGCGATCTGGACGTGCTGCAGGAACTCGCGCAACGTGGGCTCGTGCAGGTCAACATGTCGCTGACCACACTCGATGCAAGACTCGCACGCGATATGGAGCCGCGTACGAGTGTTCCCCTCGCGCGACTGAGAGCCATCGAGAAGCTCGCTGCTGCTGGAATTCCCGTTCGCGTCATGGTGGCCCCCATTATTCCCGGACTGAACGACAGCGAGATCCCAGCTGTCCTCAAGGCGGCCCGGGAGGTCGGCGCGACCGATGCCCGCTACCAATTGTTGCGTTTGCCGCTCAATGTCGAGCCAGTGTTTCGGGAGTGGCTGGAACGTACGCAGACACTTAAGCAGGAGCGGGTGGAGGGGCTCATACGCAACACGCGACAGGGAGAACTCAATTCGTGCCAGTTCGGCGAACGCATGCGCGGCACGGGAGAACTCGCTGCGCAAATCAAAACGCTGTTCCAGGTCTTCTATCAGAAGCTTGGTTACGTACGACTACCTGCAGTCGATTGTACGCAGTTCCATCCTCCAACCGATCAACGCGGACAGCGACTGCTGTTCTGAATCTCGCCACGGGCCGACGACTCAACAGATGCCTCACCGCGGAGATTTCCCCATCCCAAACACCCCGGTCACATCATCTGGTTTTGAACACCAGCCCTCCGACTGATACGCTGGCCGCAAGCACCCAACCGACTCCAGTTGCCTACTCCCCAATCACAGAACTGCCGCTCTCGACAGAGGGTGGGGAACTGCAATCAGGGAGCGCAGCAGTGCTGATCCTCGGTCCCCTTCGCAACTCCATCATCAACGCCTCAACGAGGGCCGCAGGCCCCTAAACGTTCAACGCTTCAACGCCATGCCCACCACCCGCAGGAACATCCTCGACCGTCTCCGCGATAAACGCTCGCAAGGTCTCCCGATCATTGGTGGTGGGGCCGGGACCGGCATCAGTGCCAAGTGCGAGGAGGCCGGAGGGATCGATCTGATCGTTATCT
>JAGQQB010000395.1 GCA_020426425.1 Planctomycetaceae bacterium
TACGGTTCACGTCCGGCGACGTGATGGTCGGAGTCGATTGCACAGCCGACACTCACGTCGCTACTTCGTAGCGCCGGGCTTTTTGGTCAAGTCGAGAATGAAGACCCGACCTTGCGCCCCGGTTGGAGCGGCGACCAGATAGCGCCCATCAGCAGATGCCGCCAAACTCTGGATGTACGAAATCTGTCCCGGGAACGGAATCTGATCACCCGCATGGCCACTGGTGAGATCCCAGGTCTGCAACTTCCCACGCCCCCCACTGATGATGAGGTTATGTCCCGGAACAGCCATGGCCACCCAAGTGGACTCCTTGCCTTTGAGTTCTCTTCGGGCGCCGCTCTGGATGACATGCTCATGGACATCGTAACCATTGCAGAGGAGGACGTTCTTGCCGTCCGCAACAAAGGCCGCTTTGTCTGAATAACCAACCTTCAACTGCTCCCTCTGCGCCACCTCTCCAGTCTTCAGGTTGAAGACGAGAACTGCTCCCTTCTGGTCGATCCCCATGCCCGACTGCGTTGACATGTCGAACGTAGTCGCGAGGACTTTGCGCTGAAATCCAGTCACCGCTGATTGCCGCTCGCGGGTCTTGACGTTCCAGCAGATGACTGCCCCCACGGAGTCGCCCGTAAGGACCAGTTCCCCTTCGGGAGACCAGGCGCAGCAGCAAATCTCTTTGGTGTGCTGACTGAACGTCCCCTTGCGCGACAGCAGGCCGTTCTCCGCCAGTTCGTAGACCGTGACTTGCCCATTGTAGCCGCCAGCAATCACCATCTTTCCGTCGGGGGAAACGCCCACACAGTTGATCTGTTGATGCGTACTGGTTGCGTCTGTGTCCGTACATAGCTTCTTCCCGGTAGTGGTTTCGAACACCTCAACCATGTTGTCGGCTTTGCCAGCGACGAACATCTTGCCATCGGGAGTGATCGCCAGCGACTTCACGCCCCAACCAAGGGCTTCGGTCTGCGCGATGATTCGCGGATCTACCGCAGCGGGATCTTCGGCGTTCTCGCGAGGATCGGTACTCATCTGATCCGCTTTGGTCCGGGCAATTCGTTCGGCGGCCTCTTTGCGGCGCTGTTCGGATTCCTCCTTCTTCCGTTTTGCCTCCTCCTGCGTGAGCGAGACGAATTTGAGCTTGACTGGAATTCGATGGCTGGTGGAAGCCGTGTTCTGTTCGTACATCCCTTCCGCCGTCAGCGCCGTGAGCATGCCTCGCGTCTTATTAAACTGCGCTTCTCCAGTCGTCCGAACCAAAGCGCGCGGCCGTTGATCATCATCGCGTGTGCGGAATTCGTAGGTCGTGGAAAGTACGACCAGTTGCTCATCTTCTCGTTGGAGCTTGAACTCCCAGCGTTCCGTTGCGGGAATGACGTTTGTGACTTCACGATTCCGACCATAGATCTGACGCAGTATTGAACCGGGGCCGCGATCCTGAGTCGTACGGCTTTCAACCAAAGCGCTTTCCTCAGTCATGTTCCAGGACTCGCGACGGAACTTTGGCAGCTTCAAGAATGGATATCGGGTGACCGCCCCCATCATGAAGGGCAAATTCGCCCCCTCCGGGACATGGATCACTTCACCAAGTTCGGTGACTTGCATAGCGCCTCTGGCGTAGGTTGATTGCGGTGTGCCGAGCACGACCGTGCGATTGAACGTCGACGCAATCGCCGACACCGACATTTCGCACGACATCGACCCCGATTGCCCCATCTTTACTCGCACCAGCGCGACGGCCGGTGACACCTTGGCCGCCAACTCTGGACCAGAGAGCTGAGCAGGCGAATCGCTCAGGGGCAGCGGAATCTGATGTTTGTCCAACAGGGCGATACCGGAATTCCCCGGAACGCAGAAGCCTACACTGGAAACCGATGCGCCGGACAACTTGGCGCTGGCGATCCCCATCACCTCGCCATACGAATTCACGAGCGGCCCCCCGCTGTTGCCGGGGTTGATCGCGGCGTCAACTTGAAAGCGGCGCTGATTGTTCTCGCTGACAATTCCGGAGATTGTCCCCGTGGTCACTTTGACTTGCGTTCCCAGCACATCAGCCAGCGGATAACCGGCCACGCGAACATCTTGCCCAATCTGCGCTGTCCCAGAGTCGGCAAACGTCAAGAGTGGTAGATTGGACGCCTCAATTCGCAGGATGGCCAGATCCTCAACCGCGTTCACGTCGATCACTTCCGCTGGATACGTTTGCCCACCCAACTCCACTTGGATGTCTACAGCGGAGTCAACAACGTGAGCACAGGTCAGCAGGATGCCATTGGGATTCACAACAAACGCCGTGCCAGTCCCGGAAGCGCCGTCCGATGTGTCCGCGACAATGGGCCGTTGCCTCGACTTCACCTCCAGATCACAACTTCCTAGCGTGTGAAACTTGGTTCCGTCGACGACGGCATCGAGTTCTAACTCGTATGTATACAGGTCGCCATCTTTCCATTCGTAAGTAACCCAAGGCGCGGAGTCGAGTCGGGCAAACGTAGACGGCAGATTCAACGACGCAGGTTGCGTGCGCCGTGCCGAGACCGGAGTGGACACGACATTGTTGGCCCCATTGGTGTTGGAGGCCGGGGCGGGCGCGTTCATCGTGCCCATCGGTGGCGTTCCAGTCGGCGATGTCGCAGCGACTGGAACGGTCGTCGCTGGTGCGGAGTTCGCTCCTGTTGCAGATCCAGACTCTGCCATTGCCGCCTCTTGTTCCAGGGGCGTTGACGCAGTGGGTGCTGGATTGTTCGCGATTTGAGGAGGCGTCCCGGGAGAATTCAACAGTGCCAGCACACCGACAATACTCAGCCCAATCATCACCAGCACGGCAAGCACTCCGCCCCCAATCCCCAACCACATCAAGTGTCGAGAGGAACTTCCGCCCTTGGACTTCTTAGCTCGTGACTTCCGGGGCGTGCGATTTGCCGAGCGCTGAGGCCGCCCGCCAATGGGCTCATCGCATTTGGGGCAGGGCCGATCTGCCGAGACTTTGCTGCCTTCCCGAACTCGGAATCCGGCACCGCATGACTGACATTGAATTTGCCGATACGACATAACAGCCCCCTTTCCATAATACCCGCTGAGATCGTGGATTGGCAATTACAACGAAACAGCGCAGGAACGGCAAGTCCATCGGTCAATCCACGCAATCGCACGCTATCCAGCAGGTCGGTTAAACGCCTCGAACATACTGGACATGCATCCTTAGCACATGGCGAACCGAACCGATGTCCCCAAGCCGCGGAATCGAACCGAGCCGGCGACACCGGCCCTATCGCCCAGGACGAAGGCATCTTGCTTCTCTGCGGAGTTCGCGATCTCGGCGTTTCGATCTCATCGAGTATTTCAGCGGCGGCTGGCTGGCTACTGGGCTGGCGGTTGGTCGATGGGTGCTAAGCTGGTGGCGCGGTGAGGGGACAGTTTTCTGGTGATGCGGGCGGAGTGGTGGACTGATGGCGAAGCACGCAAATGGTTTTTATTCCCGCC
>JAGQQB010000396.1 GCA_020426425.1 Planctomycetaceae bacterium
AGTAAGGACCGGAGATGGTGACCTTATCGCCCGGCTTGCGGTCGAAGATGTACGACGACACTTTGCCCGGTGGAGTCCCTTCTGGAGCGCGGGGCGGCGGGGTCGCGATACGGACGTTAAGCATGATGATCCCCTGCTCTCCAGGCCAGTTGGCCATGGAGTAGGCCCGGATCGTTTCGTCTTTGACGGTGGACTTAAACCGCCAGATGTCGAACTTGTCCCAATCTTCGTGGAACCGCTCAGGGATGTCGAAGTTCTTGTATTCGAGCGAGTGAGGCGGGACTTCGATCTGAATGTAGCCACCTGCCTTGAAGTCGACTTCTTCCCCTTCGGGGAGTTTGAGAGTGAACTGCTTGATGAACGTGGCGACGTTGTCGTTGGAGATGACTTCGCATTCCCACTTCTTCGTTTCGAAGACTTCGTGGGGGACTTCGATCTCCATGTCCTGCTTCACCGCCACCTGGCAGGAAAGTCGGATGCCCTCTTTGGCCATGGCTTTGTTGATGTGCCCCTTCTCGGTGTCGAGCAGGTCGCCGCCGCCGGAGAGGACTTTGACTTTGCACTGGGCACAGGTCCCGCCGCCACCGCAGGCGGACGAGACGAAGAGCTTGTTATCGGCCAGTGCGCCGAGCAGTTTGCCGCCGGCAGGGACGACGAGTTTCTTCTGGTTATTGACGGTGATCGTCACATCACCGGTGGCAACGAGCAGCTTCTTGGCGAACAGAATGATCGCCACCAGCGCCAGTACGATGACCGTGAAGAAGACAACACCGAGTAAAATGTCCATGGTCGCGGGCCAAGGTAGATTCTTTGGAAAAGCCGATGGGAAAGGGGTGAACTAGATTTCAATCCCGGCAAACGCCAGGAAGGCCATCGCCATCAAACCGACAGTAATGAAGGTGATGCCCAGTCCACGCAGTCCGGCGGGAATGTCGTTGTATTTAAGCTTCTCGCGGACGCCAGCCAACGCACACAGCGCCAGTGCCCAACCGAGGCCGGAGGAGACGCCGTAGGTCACGCTTTGCGGGAACGTCATCTGCTGTTCAATCATCAGCAGCGAACCGCCGAGGATGGCGCAGTTCACGGTAATCAGTGGCAGGAAGATCCCCAGCTGGTTGTATAGCGCAGGGACGTAGCGATCGAGAAACATCTCGAGGATCTGCACCATGGCGGCAATGGTGCCGATGTAGCTGATCAAGCCGAGGAACTCGAGATCGAACGACGCCAGCAACTGATAGATCAGATTGTTGACCGGCACGGTGATGCCCTGCACGACAACCACGGCCATGCCGAGACCGATCGCCGTCTTCATGTTCTTGGAGAGTGCCAAAAAGGTACACATCCCCAGGAAGAAGGAGAGAGCCAGGTTCTTCGAGAAGACCGACTCGAACAGAATACTGAGATGTTCTTGCAACATGGCGTGGAGTTCCCCGCAGGGTGAGCGACGCGTGAACGGTTCGCGACGTTAGTCCTTTTCGACCTGGTTGGGATACACAGTCCGCAGACCCCAGATGAACAAGCCAATCAGGAAGAAGGCGCTGGGGGGCATGAGCATCAAGCCGTTACGGACGTAGAAGCCGCCATCGGCGGTTAATGGCAGAATTGTGAGTGGTCCCAGACCGGGCAGTGTCAGGGTCCCGGAACCGAAGATTTCGCGGACAGCGCCCAGGAACAGCAGGATGACCGAGTAGCCAAGTCCGTTACCAATGCCATCGAGGAAGCTGAGCCAGGGGCCGTTCTTCAGAGCAAAGCCTTCGGCACGTCCCATCACGATACAGTTGGTGATGATCAATCCGACAAACACCGAGAGCTGATCCGCGATGCCGGGGAGGAATGCTTTCAGCAACTGGTCGACGAGAATCACCATGGAGGCGATAACCGTCATTTCGACGATGATCCGAATGCTGTTTGGAATCAAGTTCCGAATCAGCGAAACCAGCGCGCTCGAACAGGCAGTCACCACGGTTACGGAAATCGCCATGACGACTGCTTTGTCGAACACGGTCGTGACCGCGAGTGCGGAACAGATCCCCAGCACCAGTAGCGCGATCGGATTGCGCTTGAAGACTGGATCAAACAGGGCGTCTTTGGCTTTGGATGCCATGGCGGATCAACAACAGGTGAAAGGTTCAGTTGGTGGTTTCGTTGGCGGGAGCCGAGGCCGCGTCGGGCGTTGAGGCTTCGTCGTCAGTCGGCGACGAGGATTCATCCGTTGCCGTTTCTGTTGGTGTCGCCACTTCAGGATTGGAAACGCCATCGACAGCGGAATCGGCACTGCCCGACTCGGGGAGTGTGAAGGGGACGGTGCCGCTGGCGAGCTGATCGAGCATGGGGCCAAAGGCATTCTTGCCGAGCCAGTAACGGATGGTGTTCTCGACCCCGTTCGAAGTAATCGTCGCACCCGAGAGGCCATCGACTTCGTTCGGCTGATTCGCGTTGCCGGGCTTGGTGACATCGAGCACGACGTTGCCTTCTGCATCTCGCAGCTGCAACGGGGACTTGGCATCAGCCCAGTGCGCCTTCCATTTCGGATTGTCGACTTCGCCCCCCAGGCCGGGCGTCTCGGCATGCTTATAGAACGTGATCCCCCGTGACTCATGGGTGGAGGCGTCGACCGCGAGGAAACCGTACAAGGTGGACCACAGCCCTTTGCCGTAGACCGGGAGCACGAGTTTATCGATGCCACCATCCGCAGTACGGACGATGTAGACGCGGGAAACTTTCTCGCGCTTCTTGATGCCGGCGAGATCGAGGTCGGTGGGGATCGCGATACTGCCTTCAACTGTCGAGACAGCTTTCTGCTGATCGTAATCGTCCAGGTTGAGGGTCGTGTTCTGCGATCCGGTCGTCTCGCCTTCAGGCAGGTCCCACAGAATCACGCTGACGTTCTGGAACAGTTGGGGGATGTCGGCATCGGTGTGTTTGCCGTTTTCCCAAATGCCAGCGGCGATGAGCACATTGCGCATCATTTTGTTCTTCGCGTTCTTTTCCTGCAGTGGCTTGAGCGCGACTGCAGCGAAGGAGACCACGAAGGAGCAGACCAGACAGAGCGCGAGCGCGACCACGAACGTGCCGACTGGACTGTTCGGATCGAAGCCCGCCTGCGGGGTTTCGGAAATCGTTTCGTTAGGCTGCACTGCGCGCGAGCCTCCTCTTGATATTGGCTTCGAGAACGAAGTAGTCGATGCTCGGGGCGAACACATTCCCCAGCAGGATGGCGAGCATGATTCCCTCGGGATAACCCGGATTGATCACGCGCACCAGAGTGGTCAGGATGCCGATGATCACGCCGTAAACCCATTGGCCCTTGCGGGTCATTGCGGCGGAGACCGGATCAGTTGCCATAAAGACCAGTCCAAAGGCCAGACCACCAACCACAAGATGCCAGTGGGGTGGCATGGCGAAGACTTGGTTTTCGCTGAAGGACCGCAACGCGTACAGACCGGCGGACGAACCGACGGCGCCCATCAGCACGC
>JAGQQB010000397.1 GCA_020426425.1 Planctomycetaceae bacterium
CCAAATGCGGCGACTCAAAACTCTCGAATCCACCGACGGGACACCACCGCTCGGCACTGATGCATCGGCTCAGCGTGAGCCTATGGCCCACACCAACCCGAAGGAAAAGGAGCCGCCCACCGCACACACCCAACCCTGAACCATCCTCACCGTATGGCACAGTCCCGGCACAGTCGAATTGTGCCAATCAGGTTCGCAACCGCAACTGCCAACATTACCGTCACTTGCGATGAATCGAAAAAGCCAAGCGGAGAGGGGGGGATTCGAACCCCCGGTACCTTGCGGTACACCGGTTTTCGAAACCGGCACAATCGGCCACTCTGCCACCTCTCCGGGTGTCGATTGGACCAACTGAGGGCGAATGAGGTTCGCGCATGGGTTGGTCTTTGTGACGGAGCGGAGTATCGCAATCGCGTGGGGCGACTGCAAGTAACTTTTGCAGGCTTGCGGTGGCAACGGGGGAGGCTGAATTCTGTAGAAGAATAACGGCGGTAATGGTCAACCTCTGGTGAGACGTCGTGATGCTTGGTGGGGCGGGCCAGGATTGGGGACATGTCGACATCGGAACCGCTGAAAACCTCTCCTGCGACGCTTGCGGCTGCACTAGACGCTATGCTTCAATCCGTTTTGTCGAATTCGAATCCGTTGGGGTTCCGCACAGAAGCCATCGCAATTGGAGTTGGCCAGGAACCGGTTGGTTGCGGCATGGATGATCAGCGAATCTGGCGTCGGGGCCAGTGGAGACCAATGTCGAGAGCAGCCTCTGGACAGTCTTGGTTTCAATACAGCCCCGATTTTTCGCACGCATCTCGGTAGGAAAGTTGGCAGGAGCAAGGCGATGAGATGGACAGCAATGCTACTGGTGGTCTTGTTGGGCATTTCCCGACCGATCGATGCGGCGGAAGAGCTTCCGCTTGTCCCTGATGGATTTACAGTCGATGTAGTCGCGCGCGAACCGATGCTGAGCAACCCTTGCGTGCTGACGTTCGACAGATTGGGGAGGATCTTTGTCGGCCAGGGACAGCAGTGGCGTGGTCCAACCCCAGAGACGCCGGGGGATCGGGTTGACATCTTGATCGATACTGACGGTGATGGCGTCGCAGATCGGCGAAAGACATTTGCCGAAGGCTTCAATAGTGTGCAGGGGATCGCGTGGCATGGGAACGATCTGTGGGTCGCCAACGCGCCAGACCTGACCGTGGTCCGGGACACAGATGGCGACGATGTTGCCGATGAGTATGTTCGCGTCTACACCGGTCTGGGCAATTTGGAACATTCCCTGCATGGCTTGAACTTCGCCCCAGACGGCAAGCTGTATCTGTCGAAGGGGAATTCCAAGGGTTACAACAGGCTCGACCAACTCGCGCCGAAGGCGTTTCGTGATTTGTGGGGATTGCCATCGCCCGAGGGGGCGCCGGACTACACCGAGGCTGAGGTCTTCTCCAGAGAGAACTATCAGCGGAAGTATCACACTCCGCAAGATGACTGGGGACAGCAGGGCGGGATTCTACGCTGTGATCCCATTGACGCTGAGGGAAACTACGGGCGCAATTTGGAGATCGTGTCGAGAGGGTTCCGGAATCCATGGGACATTGCTTTTGACGATGGGTTCAGCTGGCTAGGCACTGACAACGATCAAACGCAAGGAGACAAGATCTTCGCTCCGTTCTACGGAGCCCACTTCGGCTGGGGGCATCCCTGGAGCTATCACTGGACCGGCGAAGGGCACCTGCCGACGGTGCCTGCCAGTGCGCCGTTGTTCGAGGGGTCGGGAACTGGCGTCATCCATTACCACGCTGTGCATTTTCCGGAGGCGTATCGCAACGTCTTCTTTGTGAATGACTGGATGCGTCGGGAAGTTCTTATGTTCCGTCCGCAATGGAACGGCGCGCTAATGGAGTGTGCAGACGGACATCCCGAGGTCTTTGCTCATGCCGATGGTGGACGAACGTTGCCCGGAAGTTCTGGACGAGTCTTCGAGCCAACTGATATCGAAGTCGGTCCCGATGGAGCGCTCTACATCCTCAGTTGGGGACATGGGTATGGGGCGACCATCCAGGAGGGCAAACAGGTCGATGCGGGCCGCGTCTATCGCATCCGGCATGCGGCCTCGCCGTTGATGAAATGGCAGTCAGCACATCGATTGAAACCGCTCGCCGACTGGTCATTGGAAGAACTCTTCGCCGATCTTGTCAGTAGCGTGCCCACATGGCGTACAGATGCACAAGAGGAGTTCGTGAGACGCGGCGATGTTGCTGCTGCCTTTCTGCTCGAACGACTGGCCGATGCAGATCTGTCGACGGCGGCCGAAACCTGGACGATGTGGACGCTCGCGCGAATTGGGATTCCAATCGATCTCGACGGAGAAGATCTGCAACGATTCAGCAATGCCAGTTTGCAGGCGATTCGCATCGCGGCTTACCAGCAACGACACCGGCCTGATGTGACCAGATTGCCCGAGTTTGTGCTTGCGGCACTGAAGTCACCCGAACCCCGTCTGCGACATGCGGCGGTGCTGGCGATTCATCAGGCGGGGCACTGTCAATGCACGAGCGACCTGCGGGAACTCGCGGCGCAGGAGACCGACCGTGTTACCTACTACTCCACCTGGAATGCCTTGCGAGATCTGGCAGAAGTTGAGTTTCGCAAGTCCTGGCTGTCCGATGAACGCCCAGGCGTGCGGCTGGCGGCGCTGCTCAGCTTGTCTGCCGATCATGCCCTGAGTGCAGAGGAAGTGCTACCGTTGCGGTCCGACAAGGATGAGCGTGTTGCCGAATTGGTCGAACTTTGGTTGCAGAAGACCGGCGGCGCAGAACCATTGGTCACCTTAACCCCACCACCGGGTGAGTATACCGAGCCGGTTTCGGTGACTCTGACAACATCTGTTCCTGAGGCTCAGTTGCACTACACGACCGATGGAGCCATCCCGGCGAACACTTCGCCGCGCTATGGCCGTCCGATCAGCATAGATCATGACACGATTCTGAAAGTGGTGATCACACAGGACAACGCTCAGTCTGGCCCGGTCACTGTTGGTGAATACAGGATTCGACACGTCGAGCCTTTCCGGCACCGAGCATTTATTGCCGACATTCAGGCCCAATCTCCCGGTGAGTACCGCATGGACTGGACCGGCCTCGCTCCCGGCAAGCGGCATTACACGGACCGTGACTACCGCGTCACCGATGTGCCTGCTCAGCTTCGCGGACTGCCGTTCCTCCAGATGTGCAATCAACACGATCGTTGTAGTGGGGACGAATGGCTGAGCATGACTTCGGACGCGGACGTTTCCGTTCTGGTCGGTGTTGACGTCCGCGTCAACGCGCCGCTGGAATGGATGCAGATCGGCGAACCGGATGGCTTCACGGACACCGGTCTCGAACTGGTCACGCACGATCCCACGTTTCGTCTCTACCGTAAGGAGTTCGCCGCAGGAGAGATCCGCCTGGGCGGCAACACCAACGATCCGCG
>JAGQQB010000398.1 GCA_020426425.1 Planctomycetaceae bacterium
TGATGGTGTACGGGAACTTATCGAGCTTTGGCAGCACAGGCGCGACGGACCGCTCAGCGAGCATCCCGTGGCCAATTTCTCGACGACCGGGACCACGAATCGGGCGAACTTCACCGACTGAGTAGGACGGGAAGTTGTAGTGCAGCATGAACGATTTGCCGATTTCCTCGTTCAGACCATCAACCCGCTGCTGATCGCGAACACTGCCGAGCACCAGCGACGCCAGTGACTGCGTTTCACCACGTGTGAACAGTGCCGAACCGTGAATGCGAGGAATCACATCGACCTCGCAATCGACCTGTCGGAGTTCACGAATGTCGCGGCCATCGAGTCGCTTGCCTTCCAGCGTCAACTGACGGCAGATCTGGTTGTCCACCTTGTAGATGGCTTCCTTGAGCTGCGACAGAGTCCGCCCGTCGGCCAGTTGCTCGGTCCCGTCCGGGAACAACTTGGCGATGTATTCATCACGCACCGCCTTGGCCGCCGCAGAGCGTTCTTGCTTCTTGGGATTCTGACGGGCATCCCGCAGTTTGCTGCCGAGTTCGTCCTTCACCTGTCCAACGAACGGGTTCTCGGTCGGGGCTTCGTATTCACATCCCCCCTTACCAGTCTTCTTGACGAGTTCGGTCTGCAGTTCACAGATCTGACGGATGGCTTTGTGGCCAAACATCAAAGCGTCGACCATGTCTTCTTCCGGAATCTGATTCCCGAAGCCTTCGATCATCAGGATCGATTCCATGCTGCCCGCGACGATCAGGTCGAGCGACGATTCCGCGAGTTGTTCGCAGGTCGGGAACAGGACGAATTCGCCATCGATCATACCGACGCGAACGCCAGCGATTGGCCCCTGAAACGGGAGCGGAGCGATTGACAGCGCGGCACTGGCTCCGTTGATCGCCCAGACATCGGGCTCGTTCTCGCCATCGTAGGAGAGGACGTTGATCTGCACCTGAACTTCATCGGTGAAGCTCTTGGGGAACAGCGGACGAATGGGGCGGTCGGTCAACCGGGCCGCCAGGATTTCACGATCTGTGGGGCGTCCTTCCCGCTTGAGGAAGCCGCCAGGAAACTTTCCGGCGGCGGTCACCCGTTCACGGTAGTCGACGGTCAACGGAAAGAAGTCGATCCCAGGCCGCCCGGGACCCGTTTGGGCGGCGATCAGCATCATGGTGTCACCGTACTGCAGGATCACGGCCCCGCTGGCCTGCTTGGCGATCTGTCCAGTGGTCAGCGACAATGTCCGACCGGCAATTTCTTTTTCTACTCGAACCTTCACGGCACAATTCCTATCTACACGTTGTGTGCAATGACTTTGAGACAAACACGTCGCAACTTGCAAAAGCAGGAAAGTCGCGAGGGAACCGACAAGTCAGATAACGGTTCCAAAATCGGCGGCTTCCGTGTTCAGCGGGAAGCCATGGCGGGGCAGGATTCAACCCTGCTCAAGTTGCCCAATACAAAACTCGGGAGCACCCGATGTCCTCCCTCAAACCAAACGACCGCGACAGCGGCTGAGATCCCTGAATTCGCCAACGACATACGTTTTCGAATTGGTCTCGGCTCAACTCGGTCTTCCCATGAAAGAACTCTTCAGACAACTTTCCGCCGGAAGCATCCTTCCTCGCAATCCGAGATCCTCAGGGATGATTGCAGGGAGCGACAGGCCCGTGGTCCCGGAAGCGCGACAACCCCGCCACAGATCAGCTGTAGCAGGGTGTAACGGGCCTCTTCATGATTCTGACTCGCCTACTTGCGGATACCCAAGCGTGTAATCAGGTCCACATAGCGGGACGCGTCCTTACGACGGACATAGTCCAACAGACGACGTCGCTGGCTGACCATCTGCAACAGACCACGACGGCCCGCATGGTCTTTGTTGTGCGACCGTAGGTGGTCCGTCAACGCATTGATCCGATCCGTCAACACGGCGATCTGCACGTCTGGCGATCCCGTATCGTTGTCCGCGCGGCGAAACTCGGCAATCAGTTCCGTCTTACGTTCCTTGGTAATCGACATTCTCGACTCCGACATTGTCCGCTGCCCTCTCGCGGACCCATCAACAAGAACCAGGGCTGGGTAAACAAAAGTGTTTCGCGACAGGTTATAAGCAACTCTGGCGGGGCAATCAATGAACGCAGGACGCAATTTGCTGCTCCGTGCTCATTTTCCCCGATCCGTCCGTTCAGGCGGTTTGTGCCGTTTCTGTTCGCCTCCGGCTGCTGTGGACACATCCCCCTTGACACTTTCTTTGCAGGGGGCGTACTTTCCAAACCTGTCTGGACCTTGGAGGCGTATGGATCCAAGGTTCCCAAAATCCCTGCGTGGCGAATGGAGTCGCTGCATGTCTCAGAATATCCTGCCCTTACGTCGCGGACCCGATCCGGTCCCCATGATTGATCTCGTGGAACAGCATCAATCCATTCGCGCCGATGTCATGCAGGCGGTGGAGCAGGTCTTTGACACGCAGCGCTTCGTGCTCGGCGAAACGGTCGAGCAATTCGAGGATCAGGTCGCCAGCTATTGCGACTCTCGCTTCGCCATTGGTTGTGCCTCAGGAACTGATGCGCTCATCCTGGCTCTGAAAGCCTTGGGGGTTGGACGAGGCGATGAAGTCATTACTACGCCCTACAGCTTCTTTGCGACCGCCAGTGCGATCACCCGGGCTGGGGCGCGACCGGTGTTTGCAGACATTGATCCCATCACCTTCAATTTGTGTCCGCAGGCGGCAGCGGCGGCGATCACACCGCGGACCAAAGCGATCCTGCCTGTTCATCTGTACGGGCAATGTGCCGATATGGAGCCTCTATGGCGACTCGCCGTGCGGCATGGCGTCGCGATTGTTGAAGATGCGGCGCAAGCGATCGGCGCGACCTATCGCGGCCGCAGGACTGGTGTCCTGGGCAACGTCGGTTGTTTCAGCTTCTTCCCGACCAAGAACCTCGGTGGGGCTGGTGACGGCGGGATGATGACGACCGACGACAAGGATATCGCCACCAGACTGCGTCGACTTCGTGTCCATGGCGACCTCGGTGGCTACCAGCATGTGGAAGTCGGCATGAACAGTCGCCTCGATGCCCTGCAGGCGGCGGTCCTGTCCGTCAAACTGCGGCATCTCGACCAGTGGAGCACGGTACGACAGGAAAACGCCGCACGGTATGCAGCATTGATGGGGCAGTCCGGCCTCACGGCCCGGGTTGAACTCCCTGCCGTCGACACCGATTGTGGACACGTCTTCAACCAATTCTGCGTCAGGGTGCCCAACGGGCAACGCGATCTGGTCTTGGCCGGATTGCGGGAACGTCAGGTCGGCTGTGCCGTCTACTACCCGCGACCATTGCATCTGCAGGAGTGTTTCAGTCATCTGGGCGGCAAAGAAGGCCAGTTCCCCGAGGCCGAACGGGCCGCCGCCGAGACCCTGGCGCTGCCGATCTATCCTGAACTGGGTGCCGCACGGCAGGAACGAGTCGTG
>JAGQQB010000039.1 GCA_020426425.1 Planctomycetaceae bacterium
TGCCGCCGAAGTTACCACTCTCGTTGGTGAAGTTCGTATCGAAGAAGATTCCCTGACGGGTGTTGTTCAGGATCTGATTCCCGTCCATCACGAACGCGGCATTACCGCGAACTACTCGAACGGTATTCGCACCAGAGGTTGACGTGGCAATATCATCCAGGCTGTCGGCATCGAGTCGACCGGTTGCGAGGCCTGTCGCCGTCCCTGTGTCGATGCTGCGCGCGAGTGTGTAGCTCAACGGGTTCGACAGTGAACCATCTGGCTGCTGGTCGGCCAGCAAGATGTGGGAGCCAACAGTGGCGGTCCCGTTCACAAAGCTCCGACCGGTCACGGCCAGGTCGAGATAGTCATCGTCGTTGAAGAATCCTGCCGACACGTCCGTGAGTGTGGTGAACGGGCTGGTGGGGACGGCGTTGACCAACGCCGCAAATGTTCCAGTTCCATTGCCCAAGGCATAACGGATTGACCCTGTGGCAGCGTTGACGAAGACGAGATCGTTGATCGGGGCGTCGTTGATGTCGGTGTCGCCATTTAGATTTGCTACCAGGACCGCTGAAGGACTGCCACCCAGCGCGATGGTCCCGGCCACGGCCATGGTTCCGTCGCCGTTACCCAGCAAGACGGTCGCGTTGGCACTGGTGCCGTTGACGACCACCATGTCGAGAATGTTGTCGCCGTCAAAGTGGCCAACGCCCAGCGCGACCGGTCCGGTGCCAACGGCCGTCGGGATGGCGGCACCAAACGTTCCATCGCCGTTGCCAATCAAAACATTGACGTCGTTTGAGCTCTGCCCTGTCACGGCGATATCTGGAATTAAGTCGCCGTTGAAATCACCGGTTTCGATGGCGTTTGGCGACGTTCCGGCGGCAAATGTTCCAGCGTTGGTAAACGTTCCATCCCCATTGCTGAGCAGGCTGGTCACCGTATCATCAGCCTGATTGACGACAACAGCATCGTCGAAGTCGTCTCCATTCAGATCGACCATGGTGATGGCAACAGGGCTATTGCCGACGACAATCGCGGGATCAGGATCGCCAAACACGTTTTGTGGTCGGAGGAATGTACCCCGGCTACTTCCCAGCATCACGGTCACTGTCCCATCGATCAGATTCGTGACCAGCATATCCTGGTGGCCATCGTTGTTGATGTCCCCCAGCGCCAATTCGGATGGCCCGTTTCCAGTGGTGAACGACGGAGCAACAACCGGATTCCCCAGGGTCGCATCGTTTTCAAGGACAACTTCGATTCCGTCGCTACGATTCGCGGTCAGATCGTTGTCGGAGATATTTCCAGCAAACTGGGCGTTACCAGTGCCGCGCACAAAGATCCCGTTGAGGTTGTTCGTGAACGTGTTGTCGCTGATGTCAAGATCCAGGGCGACTGGTTGACCCGGCTTATTCTCGTTGACAACATTGATACCGTTCTGCTGGTTGTTTTGCAGAATGTTTCCACGGCCATTCTGCCCGAGCACGATCCGGTGGCTTGTCGCATCGGGACCGTACAGGCCATTGTCGCGGCGCTGGACATCGATCCCGTGCAGATTGTTCCCCTGAATGGTCGTGTTAAGCACAGTGACCGGAGTCGCGGTTCCCAGTCGACCACTGCGGCTGACTTTGGTGACCAGTCCGCTACCACGGTTATTGTCGATGTTGATCCCTGCGTCAGTCCCATCGAGAATGAATTTCTCCAGGGCTGCGAAGTCACCAACGTCAACGACGAGGCCATCACCAGCCAGGTTCGTTGTCCCGGCAAGATCCTGCGTATTTGCCAGCAGCGAACTGGTGATCGTAAACGTCCCCAGTGCGTCCCCTTTCGCTTCGACCAGCATGGCCGCGTCACGATTGTTTTGGATCGTGTTACGGTCACGCAGGATGTCGCCGAGTTCCAAGTCGAAGCGTGGTCCCATGCGATCGGAATTCGTCAGATCGGTATCACCCGGTTCGTTGGCCAGGAAGTGCACACCGACGTTGCCGTTGCCAGTGAATTCATTGTCGTAGAACGACTTGGTGGCGGGGTCAAAGGCGCTGGCGCCATCGATGGTCAGCGTTGAGAAGTCCTGAATCTGGACATACAGGCCACGGCCTGAGTTGTTCTTGAATCCGAGTCCCGCGCCAACGTTTTCGAAGATGTCGAAGTCGTTGACCGAGTCGCCGCCGAACTGCAATCGGGCACCAGCCAAACCATTCTGGGCGAATTCGCTTTGCGTGATGATGCCGCCCGCGATCCCCGAAGTCTGGACTCCGTTGCCAGCTCCACCGGTGTTCAGGTCGGCTTCTTCGACGCTTAGGTTCAGTCCGTAACCACCATTGTTATTGGCATGCACGTTGTTGACGACGAATCCTGCCAGGACACCGGTGGTGGATCGGTTTGTGACCTGGGAATCGATCAACTGCACCTCAATCCCGTCGCTCGTGCCGCCGCCAGTGCCAGTGACGGTGACGTTCTGCAAGGAGAAGTCCGTGAAGTTCATCTCGCGGAATCGCGTAAAGATCTGGTCACCGACATTCGCGCTGACCGTCGCACTATCCAACGAGAAGCTGGTAATGCCCGTGACCTTGAAGAAGTCGACGAACAGTCCGTTGCCGGTGTTCCCGTTCACCTGCAGACCAGTGCCCGCGAGGCCGAAGTTGGCCACGTCCACACCGCTGCCGTCGTTGGCAATTACACGAACGCCGTCACCGGCGTTGCCGCTGGCGGACGCATTGATGGTCAGGTCGTGTGCCTGCACACCCTGCGACAACGTGACTTCAAAGCCTGGTCCATTGACGTTGTTGTCGAACACATTGTTCGTCCCGTCTATTGCGGGGGACGACGTAAACGTGACTTGCGTCCGATTGGCATCTGTGATCGCATCGTCGACGACGAGCTTGAAGCCTCGGCCTGTCACTCCCGTGAGACCACCGGGTGTCCCGTTCGCATTGCCGGTGCTGCCATTGCTGACATCGATGCTGGCTACGGCGTTGTTCGTGACGCGAATGTCGAATCCGTCGTCGTCGTTGTTGTTCGCGCTGACGTGATCAAAGTTGACCGTTGCCGTGGTGCTGGTGCCCCGGATATCGACATTGATGCCGTCGCGTGCGAACAGCACAGATTGCCCATTGCCACTCACATCGAGATCTTTGAACGTGCCGGTGAATGTGGCTGGACCGGAAATTGTTGGTGTCGTCCCAAACTCATCGAGACTACCAATGTTCAAGTCGAGTCCGCCCAGATCGGCACCGCTAATGCTGCCGCCGTCGACATTGAATGTAAGCACGCCATTGTCGTAGACATCGAGGTCGATTCCGCGACCGCCGCTGTTATCCACGGTGAGGCTGGAGAAGTTGAATGTGGCTTCGGAACCCAGGTGATGCACCTGCACATCGATCCCGTCGAAGCCAACGCCTGAGGTTGCGTTATTCGAAAGGTTCAAGCTCGATGCCGCGAACTCAGAGAGTTTCGATGTCGTGTCGACCAGCACCTTCAGTCCGTTCTCTTCGTTGAACTGAGCCTGGACATTGTCGAATTGGGCGACATCGACCGTGATGCCGTTGTGTAGTTCGAGGTCAATTCCGTCATCGCCAGCCATCTGCGCGGTCAAGCCGTCGGCCATGATCGTCGCCATGGATCCGGCGACCCCTTCGAGGTGCAGATGCACGGCATCGTGGAACGCGGTGGAGAAATCGACTGAGTTAAGGGTCAAGTTGACCGCATCTGTCGCACCCAGGCCGACTGCGGAGAAGTCGAGACCTTCAGCGGTTCCGGCCCCAATTGCCACAACGTTGGTGAGGGAGACGTTGCTCGTGCCTTCAATGTCGATCAGATTGATGTCGACGCCAGCCCGACCGGCGTTGCTGGCATTCAATGAGTCGAAACTAATGTTCGTTGGGTTGGCCTGATTATTGACATGCATGTACAGGCCCGCCCCGGTGCCAGCTCCGCTCACGTCGACGAAGCTCGAAGTGAATTCCAGGAGTTCGGCGGTGGTGGGCACGGTGACTGAGACGCCAGCGCGAGCATTGTTGGTGGCGGTGATGTTGTTGAACTGCGGCACCTGGCCGGTCACGTTGCCGCCGAAGTTGATGCTGAAGCCCGAATTGTCGGAGTCGTTCGAAATGATGCTGTTGGCATTCAAGGTGACTTGAGCCCCGGCGGCACCGCGGAACTGCATCTGGACGTTGTTCGACTTGGCGTTGGAGAAGTTCGAATTCGCCATGTTGATTTCCAGCGAATCGGTGCCAGCCATGTTCTGCGAGAAGATGTACAGACCATTGGCTGTCTGCAGATTCTGCGCGGTCACGTTGTCGAGATTGATGGTCGACAGTCCCCCGGTCACACCGTTCTCCAGGATCTGAATGCCCCGGCGCCCAGAGTTGTCTCCATCAAAGTTGGAAACACTGATCGCGGCTGGAATCGCCTGGCCATCCAGATCGACGTTCAGAGCAGCCCAGAAGGAACCGCGGGCGTTGACACCGGTCGATGTGAATGAACGAACAGCGGCGGCCCCTGGCGCATTCACGCCCACGCCGAATGCGCGGGAACTGAGCGTCGTGATATTGTTCGCGACAATATCCGCCACAGTGGACCCTTGCACTGAGATATTCACACCCGTACCGATGGTCCCAGTGGCGTTCACGCCGTCAATGTCGATCGCCGCGACCGAGCCGAGCGAACCTGTCGTCCGAATGTCCAGACCGTTGTTGGCCTTGGCGAAGCCCACCAGCGAATTGCCGCCGACGTTGATGGCGACCGAATCAGTGGCACCCATGTTCAGTGAGTGAATCCGCATGCCGTTACCAAGTTGGGCCCTCTGGCCACGAATTTGGTTCGCAGTCACGACGCTTTGACCGCCGTGAACGGCGTTGAGCGTCACATTCACACCAAACCGTCCCGCGTTCTCGCCTTGAACATCATTCAAGGAGATGATGGTCGGCGCGGCGGAATTTGTGACACCGATGTTCACACCGGTGAAGATGGGATTATTGAACCGACCATGGAACATACTGAACTGCGGCAGCAGCGAATCGGTCACCTGCAGATTCAGTCCCTCTTCCCGGGCGCCATTGGCGGTGATGTTGTTGAATTGTGGGATCTCCAGCGTGGATCCGTTGGTCGCAATCAGATTGATCGCCTTAGCCCGGCTCGATTGAACTGTGAGGCCGTCGACATCCAGCATGGCCGTCGAGGCATCGACGCGGATGTCAACTTCCCCGGTTCCCGCGCTCGGCAGGTTCCCCTGAATGCGAGAGTTTCGGATGGTCGATTGGAAGGTCGCCCCACCGGTGACGTCCACGTCAAGACCGCTCATGCCATTCGTGGTCGCTTGTTCGACCACCACACCATCGAGGTTGAACTCGACGAACGATGTGCCACCTTCAACCAATCCGATGATTGCGCCTGTCCCGCCCAATCCCGTATTCACTTCCACGTTCGGACCAGAGTTCTGGACAATGACGTTCTCCAGGTTGGCTCGAATGGTCCCGCCGGTCCTGGCTCGGAAGACCACTCCAGCGCCAACGGTCCCGATGAAGTTAATGTTCTGGATCGTCGCCTCGACCGTGCCCCCATTCTCGGCACACAACACGAGTCCACCCATCACCATCGTGCCGTTCAGGCTCAACGACTGGACATCCAGCGGACTGGTGGCACAGAGCACCAGGGAATCAACAGTTCCGCCCGTCAGGTCGCGGCGGACAACGCCCCCATCAAGCTGAGCCGTATTGAAGGACTGCTCGTCATTGCCACTCAAGTCGAAGTTTAGATTCGTGAGCGTAATGATCGTGTTGCCAGGAGCAGAGCCGTCGCCGTCGGCAACCGCCTCGATCCCATCTCCAATACCATCTCCAGGGTTGGCATTCCCGTTATTCACAATCAGCCCGCCAGCATAATTCAAGTTAATCCCTGAATCCTGCATGGCCAGTGTGCCGGTGCCATTATAGGCATACAGGTGGAAGCCATCTCCCTGGTTGTTCTGGACGTCCGTCGCTCCGAAGATCATGGACAGGTAGGAACTGTCCATCAGGCTCTGATCGTCGTTCACCACCACGTTGACGCCGTCGCTGCCGTTCTGATTGATGTCGCTGTTCGTAAAACGGACACCAACGTAGGAATTGCCGTCGAGGATCGCCTGGAACCCGAAGTCCTGGACGGTTGCCGCGAGGAGGTCGTTACCGATGAAGACGTTGCTGATCGCCAAGCCAGTGGTCGCGCCGGCGCGGACGCCGACATTCGAATTGTTGAGCGCCGACAGGCGAATCCCGGCCGTGGTGCTCGCCAGATCGCCACTCGCTTTAATCTGACCGTTCGCGAGGAACGAACCGCTCATGCTGGCGTTGTCGAGATTGATATTCACCCCATGGCCACCAGAACCGACGAGCGAGAAGTCAGTCAACTTCAAGACGGCAGAGGCACCATTAAACGCGTTGATATAAACGCCGTCGGCTCCCGCCCCATCCAGATCAATGGTGCCGCCAGCGGTCGGGGTCAGGTTGACTGAACCGAAACCGGAATCGAGGGTGTACTTTAGCGCACTTTCGCCCGCTCCAGCGAGCGACGTGGTGTTCGCCAGCTTAGTGATGATACGTCCCCCATTCTGCCCCTGCAGCCAGACTGCGTTCTCGGCAGCACCGGCGATGCTGACGCCGCTGGCATCGAGCAAGATCGCTCCGCCATTGGAGGTCATCACGACCCCGTCACTGCCTGCGCCATTGACGCTTAGACCATGGAGGGCCCGAATCGTGGCTGATCCCCCGTTGTTCCCGGCGAGCAGAATGCCATCGCGACCGGCACTGTCCAGGATGACAGCGTCGTTGAAGTCGATGGTTCCCACAGAGCCGTCATTCATGGACAGGAAAATGCCATCAACGCCGGCGTTCGACAGGTTCGTCGGGAGCGGCATCGTACGGTCAATTTGGTCGTCCATGTCGAGTGCGAAATCTTCAAAGAGGAGATTCGCAGCCGACTGATTGACTCCTTTGACATAGACGTTTGTCGAAGCGGACCCAAACACCGGCGAGTTTGTGAACGTGACATCGGCTTCAGCGTAGTTGAGATCGAGCGCCACTCCGCGGCGGCCGGAATTTGTGATCGGGCTGTTCTCAAACGTTGCCGTGAAACGTGCCTTCTTGTTGTTTGCCACATCGCCGACCGCTGTCACGAAGACACCATCGACGATGGTGGAGTCGGACGAACTGTTTCGGACAATCAGATCCATCGATGCCCCGGTGAACAGTTCACCGAAAACACCAAAGTTGGATTGGTCGGCGGCAGTGGAGAGGGGTGAGTCGAGCACCTCAGCGGTCAGCGCCGTTCCGTTTTCTCCAAAGAACTTGAAGCCCCGGTTGATTGGCGTGGGGTCGACGAACAGGTCAACGTGTGAGTTCGTGTCCTGCACGATGTTGATGGCGTCGCCTCCGGCGTCCAGCAGGGATCCATCAATAATGTCGAGATTCATGAACGCGCTGTTCGCGGCGGTGATGTGCAGACCATCTCCCTGAGGCCTGTTGGTCGGCGTGTACTCCATGCGCAGCGTGACGTTCGCTCCGTTGTCGATGGCGGCGTTGAACGCATGCTGGCCAGCGTCGTTCATCGAGGAGTTCGCGATCATGCCGGTTACGGTCGCGCCATCGGCCAGCAGCGTCAGTGCATCTTGGCCCGCGCCATCGAGCACCACGTTGCTCAATTGCAGATCGACATGCGCGCCTGCGGTCGCGGTCAGTTCGACTGCGGTTCCGTCGATCGAGGAGATGGTCAGATCAGCGACCCCCACCGAGACGTTGTCGATGACCAGTCCGTCCCCAGTGACCGGTGCAATGACGACATCAGCAGCAACACCGGTGGTGCCGGTGATCGTCAGCGACTTGCCAATGGTCAGATTCTCGGCGTATGTCCCTGTTGCGACATGCAGCGAATCACCCGACTGCGCATAATCGATCGCCTCCTGAATGGATGAGAAGGCGTCGATCCCCACAGCGGTGGCGGGACCAGCACCATCGGGATCCTGTCCGGCGGCGACGCCAGCAAAGCTCCCGTCGACGAACAGGGCCGACAGCAGCGTCCGGTCTTCCAGGTTCTCACCAAGATGCCGTACTTGGGAGGCGCCGCCTGAGCGAGCCAGTACATTGGCGCGAACACGGCGGGGACGACGAAGTGCCTGGGGGAAGCTGAACCGAGGAAAGAGTCCCTGCAACCACTGTGTCAAACGCATGTTAAGTATCCCGAGGAAGTCGAATTCAGGAGCCTGATGACATAAAGGGGGCGCACAACGACACCGTCACCAGTCAAATCGGCAAATCCCTCGCCGGTACCCTTCGTAAACGAAGCCTTGTCGCAAAACGTATGGACGTTGATGACTCTCAACAACTCATTCCGGAATTTTGCTAGACTTGGCGAAATGGGAAGTGTGGGGCAACGAGGTGCTGCGATACGCTGAGGTGATTCACGCCAATCGTGAACAAATCAGCACCGCAAAATCACCTCAACTCCACATTCTCAATAGGTTTGCCGCCGGAAGGATACGCGACGCAACAGATTGAATCGAGACCTCTTTTCAGCAAAAGCGATAGAATGCGTTTCCCCGTACGAATTAATGCGACCGTTACCAAGTTGCACCGGGCCGTTGTGGCGCTGAGTGGATTGGCTCTGCTGGGCTGGCTGCTGAGTCCTGTGGGAGCCGAATCTCGACCAACGTCGGCGGCAGGAGCGGCGGTCCCCGAGGCGATTCGCGCCGCTCTGTTGCCCGCTGCGGAGACTGGGGCTGATCAGTTCCTCCGCGAGCATCCCGCCTACGATGGGCGCGAAACAGTGGTGGCGATTTTCGATACCGGAGTCGATCCGGGTGCCCCACACCTGACGACAACCCCTCAAGGGGTCGCCAAGTTCGTGGATCTCATCGACGCCACTGGCGATGGCGATGTGCCGCTGGATGTCGTGCGCCAAGCTGCGGGCGACACGTTGACCGGGCTGACCGGACGCGTGTTGTCGCTTGATCCCCGCTGGAAGAATCCGAGCGGCGAGTTCCGCCTCGGGATGAAGGGAGCGTGGGAATTGTTCCCTCCGGAACTTGTCGTGCGACTCAAACATGAGCGTAAGCAGGAGTGGGACCACCGACAGCGCGTCCGACTGGCCGAACTGAAAGCCCAGTTGGACAAGTTGAAGTCCCGAACAGCGGTAGACTACGCGGTGGACAACAGTGTTCAGGACGAATCTGCCGTCGATGCTGCCGAAGTTCAGGCGCGGATCGACGTCTTGCAGACGGCCAACAAAGACTACGACGACCCCGGACCGATCTACGATTGCGTCGCCTTCCACGATGGGGAATGCTGGCGGGCTGTGGTCGACACCGATGAAGACGGAGATCTCGCCGAAGAAACAGTGCTGACGGACTACGATCACGAACCCGGGTTCGCCACCTTCGGCGACAACTCCTCGCTCAACTTTTCGGTCCACTTCTACGACGCCGGGAAAACGCTCTCGCTGGTCACGGTCTCGGGTGAACATGGCACCCATGTCGCCGGGATTGTCGCCGCATACGATCCGACCGACCCGGATCGCAATGGGGTCGCGCCCGGCGCGCGGTTGGTGTCGGTCAAGATTGGGCACAATGGTCTTGATGGTATGGAAACTGGGGCCGCCCTCACACGCGGCGTGCAGGCGGTGCTCAAGCACAAATGTGATCTGATCAACATGAGCTATGGCGAGCCAAGCACTGTCCCAAATCAGGGGCGGCTGATTGCGTTGTTTCAGGAACTGACGCGCGAGCACCCTGTGGTGTTCGTCTCCAGCGCCGGCAACAGCGGTCCTGCGCTCAGTACGGTGGGGGCACCTGGTGGTTCGTCCAGCGGTGTGCTGGGGGTTGGTGCGTACGTCTCGTCAGAGATGGCTCAAGCTGAGTACACAATGCGGGAGACGATTCCCGATCTCCCCTACACCTGGACCTCGCGCGGACCAACACTCGATGGGGCGGAAGGGGTCGACATCTTCGCTCCGGGCGGAGCCATTGCGCCCGTTCCGAACTACTCGCTGCAGCCAGCCCGGCAGATGAACGGGACATCCATGGCCGCACCCAACGCGTGCGGCAACATCGCACTGCTGCTCTCCGGGTTGAAGGATCGCGAAATCGCATGGAATTCCGTTTCCATTCTGCGCGCATTGCAGCGAACGGCAAGGCCGCTCGGATCCGTCGATCCCTTCGCCCAAGGCCCAGGACTACTGCAAGTCCACTCGGCATTTGAACATCTCACCGCAGACAACGCTTACGATGCAGAACTCGTGGACGTTGAGGTTCGGGTGCAGGGTGGGGGTCGGGGAATCTATCTGCGGGAGCCTTGGGAATCGCGCGACGCCAAGGCGATTGGCATTGAGTTGCGGCCAAACTTCCCCCAGCACGCCACCAATGCCCAGAAACTCGCCTACGAAATCCCGCTGCAGCTGCGAAGCCCTGTCGCCTGGGTCAAAGTCGGCCCACTGCTGCTCCTGCCTCATGATGGACGCCCATTTGAAGTCGAGATCGATCCCACACAATTGCGGCCTGGGGTCCATTACGCTGAGATCCTGGGGATTGATGCGCGATATCCAGATCGTGGTCCGCTGGTCAGGATTCCGGTGACCGTGATTCGTCCAGCAGCGGACCGAATTGGGACTTGGACCGGAGTCTCAAAAGCAGCGGCTGGCGAAGTGAGCCGCCACTTCATCGCGGTCCCTGAACAAGCACAGGCTGCCACACTGCATGTGAAGCGGAGCGACAGTGGCGATGATCAGTTCGGCTACTTGCATCTCGTACAATTGGTTCCGGGACAGTCATTCGAAGAGGGCGAGGTCAAGTGGCCCATCCGCCTCTCGCCGGGAGAAGAGGCCGAAAAAAGCTTTCGCGTCGCGCCGGGCCGAACACTGGAACTCTGCTGGGGACCGTACTGGTCAAGTTTAGGCAGCGCCGAGATCGAATTTGAATTTGAGTTTCATGGGCTGGTCGGCAGCGAACAAGTGATCGATCTCCCCAGTGACGGGGGGGCCGTGAGGCTGGATGTCACCAACCACTTCCGGCCCGAGAAACTCGAACCCAAAGCGACTTTCGATACGCGACGGATGATCTTCTTACCACGAAAGCAATCGACCAAGGCACTGGCTGGCGATCGGGATCAGCTCCCAGATGCACATCGGTCCCACGAACTGACATTGGAGTATGGATTCGAACTCAAGAAGTCCGAAAACGTCACGCTGCGTTGCCCTCAATTGGAGGAGCTCTTGTACGATTCCCCCGTCGAGGGCCTGTATTTTGAGGTCGTCGACGAGCATTCCCAACTGGTTGCCGTGCGGGACATGTACGCTGAATCACAAAAGCTGCCGGCCGGGAAACTGACCGTCCAGCTCCATTTGCGACATGCCGATCCAGAACAACTCAAACGTTGGCAGAAGCTGGCGATCGCGATTGACCGCTCGCTTGGCAGAAGTGTTTCGATTCCGGTCGCTGCCACACGCATGGAGGGGGCCGATCGTCGGGCCGTTGCGCCGCGCAGGGAACTTGCCGCAGGTGAGCAGACATCACTCTGGCTGCATGCCCCCGACACACCTGGCGATGTCGCCGCTGGCGAGATGCTGCTGGGCGAGTTGCAGCCGGTGCCAGGGCTCAGTGAACTGGCCTGGCCGGTCCGGTACATCGTGCCGGGGAACCTCAACGGTGACGAAGACGATGAAGAGGAAGAAGCAGCGGCGTTGGGGCCGGGGCTGAATCCGAAGTTAACCGCTGACGAAGCGTTACGGGAATTCCAATTCGCGCGACTCGCTGCGCTCGAGTGGCCACGTCAGCAGGACGAAGTCACAGCGCTCCAGGAGGAGTTGGCGAAGTCACCCGAGGACCGGCAACGGCTTGCGGTGACCATGCTCACGCTCATCGACTCCGATGCACATCGGAAAGAGCAGCTTGACGAAGTGGTCGCCGCCGCTGATGCCGTCATCAGGTCGATTCCGCGCAGACAGGTGCAGTCATACTTTGGTGTCCGGCATGAGCCGGAAACCACTGAGGAGAAACGACTACACACGACACGCACTAAGCAACGCGACGATTTGGTCGATGCGCTGTACCGCAAAGGTCGCGCGCTCGGCTACATGGAATTGCCTGATGTGCTACGGGAACATCCAATCGCGAATCAGCAACAGCACGATGCTGCATTCGCCCGCAACTTCCGCGAACTCTCCCGCTGGGTCGATACGCATGACGACAAATACATCCTGCTCCGCATCAGGAAGCTCCGCCGTGCTGGCGAGCTAGGCGCGGCACTGAAACTGCTCAGAGAAACGTCAACCGATAACCATAACGCTCAACTGCTCGACAGGAAACGGCGGGACATGTACGGCGAACTCGGCTGGTCCGATTGGCAAGAATATCAACAGAACTGGATGCTGCGGCGGTACGGGCCGCAGTGATCAGACACTTGAAAGCGGTTCAGGCCGGAAGGATGAATTGGCGCCAAGGTCGTCCACCGTCGGATCACGGCCGTTCCGACGGAATCGACATGCTCCTCAGCAAGCAGCAATCGTCAGCCAGCAATACTTCCCCAGATTACCATCTGCCAATCATTTAGACGCACGCCGCCGACGCCGGCAGCATCGGGTCCGACCGCCATCTGTCAGGCACATCCTCCTGGTCGCCCATTTTCCGCGAACAGTTCGCTCGTGCTCTCGAGTCTGATACAATCCAGAGTTGATGGGTTTCCCCTAGACTTCGGACTTCCGCGCCGCAGGTACGGAAGTTGATCCACGATACAGTTTGAATGTCGATGAGGTGCTGGTATGGCGTTGACGCCCGAGCAGGAACAGATTGGGAAAGAGAACTTTGCTGGCGCGGTGAACAAGTCCATGGAGTTGGAGCAGAATCCCGCCAAGGTCACCCGGCGCGATGCGATCAAGGCCGCCGCTGCAGTCGGAGCTGGTCTGGGGGTCGCCTACTTCGGCTACGAAGAGATGAAGGGTGAACCGGTCAAGGTTGCCTTCATCGGGACCGGGGACGAAGGAGGTGTGCTGATGTCGCAGCATCCTCCCAAGTACATGGACATCGTCGCCGTGGCCGATTTGCGGCCCACGAACCGGGAACGGGCATTCAAAGGGGACGGCAACGATGTCCGCATGGGACTCGTTCGCAAGCTAGGTGCCGAAAAGGCGGCCAGCATCAAATCGTTCAGCAGTCACAAGGAATTGCTCGAACACAAGGACGAACTTGGCATCGAAGCGGTCGTCATCGCGACACCGCTCGTCTCGCATGCCCCGATCGCGATCGACTGCCTGGAGGCGGGTCTGCACGTGCTGACCGAAAAGCTCATGGCACGCACCGTGACCGCCTGCAAGGAGATGATCCGTAAAGCCAAGGAGAAGAACCTGCTCCTGGCGGTCGGTCACCAGCGGCACTACAGCGTGCTGTACGACAACGCCAACAGTCTGATCCAGAACGGCATGCTGGGGGACATCAAGTACATTCGCGCTCAGTGGCACCGCAACAACAGCTTCCCTGCCGGGGACAGCTGGCGGAAGAGCATTCCGAAGTCCGATGCTGAAGCACTTAAAGATGTCGACCTCACGCAATTCAGCTTTGGGGATACTAATCAGCTCGTGAACTGGCGGCTGTACAACAGCACCGGTGGCGGGTTGATGGCCGAACTCGGCTCGCACCAGATGGATGCCGCGAGCATCTTCCTGGGCAAAGTGCATCCGATCGCCGTGCATGGCTATGGCGGCAAGAACTTTTATGGGATCGAGGGAGTTGGACCGGAAGACAAGTGGGATGACGATCGCGAAATCGACGACCAGATTTTCGTGACCTTCGAGTTTCCCGGCAAGAACTACGAGCAGAACAATCGCGATAAGTGCATCGTGACCTACTCGTCGATCAACACGAACAAGTTCGAGCCTTATGGGGAAATCGTGTACGGCAGCCGTGGCACGCTGTTCATGAAGACCGAGAAGGAAGCGATGCTCTGGAAGGAAGATGGTCGCGGCAGCACCGGCGGCGGACCTGATCAGCGGTTGTGGATCGTCTCCGGCTCAGCCGCTGGTGGCGGACCAGTGATGGAAGCCTACGAAACGACCTCCGGACCGGCCAAAGGGTCGAGCGGGGGTCCCGATTGGGCATCGAACGTCAGCCGGGGTTACACGGAAGAGATGGAGCACTTCTGCTACGCCATCCGCAATCACGGTCCCACCTACTGGCCAAATGGGGAGCCCCGTCCGGTCAAGGAAGGGGGCCTGCGCTGCAACGGCGTGGTTGCCATGGCCGATGCGA
>JAGQQB010000003.1 GCA_020426425.1 Planctomycetaceae bacterium
AAAGTGAAGAGGCGGCACTCAACGCCTTCGCAGAACTCGGGGGGGATGTCGTCGTGAAGCCGTTGTTCGGCGCCGAAGGGCGGGGCATCTTGCGGGTCAGTGATCCCGACCTGGCCCACCGCACGTTTCGCACGCTGTCGCGACTGGGGAGCGTGCTGTATCTGCAGCGATTCATCCCGCATCCTGGCCACGACATTCGTGTGTTGGTCCTCGATGGGGAGATCCTGGGGGGGATGCAGCGCAGTCATCCGACCGACTTTCGGACCAACCTGGCGCGACAGGGAACCGCAGCACCACACTTAGTGACACGACACGAAGCCGAGCTGGCGTTGGCAGCAATTGACGTAACAGAGGCTCGCATCGCTGGCGTTGACCTGCTCTACGATCTACAAGGGCGATGTCACGTGATTGAAGTCAACGCGGTTCCGGGCTGGAAAGGGTTCGCCCGCACAACAGGGATCGATGTTGCCGCCCGACTGTTGACCTCAGTCCTGCGCGATCTCGACTGAACTCCAAGAGCCGTCACGGACCTGTGTACTCACCTGAAACCAATTGTCGTCGATTGCTCCGCCAGCTGGCGTTGGATCGCGGAGCAATCCAAGACTCTGCGTCCGTCGCCTGTCGTATACACCTGACCCTGATGAATCTGTTGTCCGACCTGTTGACCAGTTCCTGAAAGCGACTGCTCATGCTGCTGACTACCGACATCCTCGACGATCTGCGACAACGCATCTTGTCCGAATACCCCCTGCTGTTCCTCCAGACGTACGAGGAACAGCGTTGGGAAGACGAGGTCGCCAACCTCGCGCTCGAAATGGAGTACGGACTGGTCACCTGGTCAGCGACGGGAGGAGCGCAACCGACCGTCGGCAACTCCGCTTCGGAGGACGCAGTCACGTTTCTCTCGCACCTCGCCGAGTATCCAGAGCAGCATCTCTTCCTGCTGAAGGACTTCCATATCGAGTTGCAGCAGCCCCGTGTCGTCCGCAAACTGCGAGATTTGCTGCCGCAACTCACGCAGCGCCGTCAGACGCTGCTGCTGATCGGCCCAGATGATCAGATTCCACTGGAACTCGACAAGGATGTCACCGTCCTCCATCTCCCGCTCCCTGGTGCAGATGAATTGCGCGGGCAACTGCATGAACTGCTCCGTTCTCCCGAGACCGGCATCACACTGCAACTCGATCCGCGAACCGAAGACCGCATCGTGCAGGCGGTGCTCGGACTGACCGTCAACGAAGCTCGCAAGGCGATGCTGCGGGCGCTGCGCGGACGTGACGAGTTCTCCGACGAAGTCTTTGTCGAACTTGTCGCCGAGAAACGACACATGGTCTCTGGCTCTGATCTGCTCGAGTTCTTCGATCTCGACGAAAGCATCGACGACATCGGCGGACTCGAAGGTCTCAAGGAATGGGTTCAGCAACGGGCCGAAGGCTTTTCGCCCGATGCTCGTGAACGGGGGGTCTCGAATCCCAAAGGGGTACTGTTGGCGGGGATTCAAGGCTGCGGAAAGTCACTCAGCGCAAAGGCGATCGCGCGGACACTCGGTTTCCCGCTCGTGCGGATGGACATGTCGAACCTTCTCGAATCGGCGCGTGGTTCATCCGAGCAGAATCTGCGAACGGTGCTGCACGTGGTCGAGACGATCGCTCCGGCGGTCTTGTGGCTCGAAGAGATCGACAAGGCGTTCGCCGGATTCGATGACGAAGCGGGTCAGGACGCGACCATGTCCCGCATCCTGGGACGCTTTCTCACCTGGTTGCAGGAACACACGGCCCCGGTCTTCGTCGTTGCCACCGCGAACAACGTCTCCAATCTGCCGCCGGAACTGCTGCGACGCGGTCGTTTCGACGACCTGTTCTTCGTCGACCTCCCGAACTTTCACGAGCGCAAACAGATCTTTGAGATCCACTTGCAGCGCCGCAACTGGTTGCCGGAGCGATTCGAGATCGAACAGCTTTCCGAACTGACCGAAGGCTATAGCGGGGCAGAGATTGAACAGGTCGTCAACTCGGCCATCATTGAGTCGTACAGTCAGGATCGTGTCCTCGCGCAGTCCGATCTCGAAGAGTCGATCGATCTCACTGTGCCGCTTTCGGTCACCATGGAGGATGAAATCTTTCATCTGCGGGAATGGGCCCGCACACGCTGTCGACCCGCTACGCCTGACATTCGCGTGATGCAAGTGATGGAAGAAGAGGAACGGCACGGCGAAGTTCCCGAATTGCAGGGGCCGCCGCGGGACAAGTGGATCGCCCTCGCAGAGTCGGGACAAATGGGGACGGCACTCGTCGAGTACGCGCGGGTGCGGGACACCGTGCTATGGCATCAGCTCATGACCGATTTCGAACCGTTCATGGAAGTGTCGGGCGAATATGGTCTCGTGCTGCGGGCTGATCCGAAGGTCGTCATCTGGACCCGGCTGGGACGCAAGTTCTGCGACATGCTGATCGAGTTCATTGGCGGACGTCGGGTGTTCCTGCATCAGGTTGCCGCGAGTACCTACGATGGCCAACAGCACCCCAACCTGCCCCCCATCGAGCAGATCCCCGAGTCCCGGGTCGCCAAACCGGGTTGGTGTCCGACGTCACTCCGGCAAGTCCCCCCCGCGACCGGCAGCGGCAAGTTCGATCGTGTGGGACGCATTCGCCTCACCCGTCGTGCGGCGGAGTGAGGCCCGACGCATTGCCTCTTCCGCTGACATCGTTGTGTCCCCATCCGCGAACATGCATTCCACGTACCGTCTGCTCCTGATTCTGGCCCTCGCACTGGCGATCCCGATCCTCCCATTCATCCTATTGGGAGATGGCTTCGAGCAATGGCTGAACCACTGGACACAACAATTCGTGACGCCTCAGAGCGTCTTCGTCGCGGTGGTCACGGTCCTCAGTCTCGATGTTCTCTTGCCGGTCCCCTCCAGCGCGGTCAGCACTTTCGCGGGTGATCAACTCGGCATACTCGGTGGCACACTCGCCTCATTCCTGGGAATGACACTGGGCGCCTGCGGCGGTTTTGCGGTCGCGCGTTGGCTCGGCCCGAAACTGCTGCCACGTCTAGCCGATGCCGAAGACCTGCAACGACTGCAATCGTTCGATGCGAAGTGGGGCCTGTGGATCTTGCTGCTCACCCGACCTCTCCCAATTCTGGCCGAAGCGGCTGTGGTGTTGCTTGGAGCACTGCGGTTCCCGTGGCGCTCATTCTTGATCGCGATCACATTGTCACATCTGGTGATTGCGCTGCTCTATGCCTGTTGGGGGGCATGGGCGGCGACGGCGAATCAGACCGGTTGGGCACTGGCGATTTCGCTGATCGTCCCGGTCCTGTTGACCATCGTCGTACGTGCTGCGCTGCCCGTTACGTCGTCGGCGTCGCCTGCTGTTGAACGATCGGTTGAGGCTGCCAGCGATTCCACGCCAGCAAACCGACCCCAAACAGCAGAATCCCCACGCTGTACCACTGAGAAATCGTGAAGCTGGTCCCGAACTGCCCCATCTCATCGGCCCGCAGGAATTCCAGCAGAATGCGGGTGATCGGATAGAGCACGCAGCCGAGCGCGAACACATCGCCCGCGTGCTTGCGATGCCAGAAGAACAGGGCGGTTGTCAACGCCAGGATGAATCCGTTCAGCGAACTGTAAATCTGAGTCGGATGCAGCGGCATGGTGTGGCCGGCTGCGGGATCGAGAAAGCCACGCATCGCCAGGATGTTGAAAGTCGTACTGCCCTGCGGGAACTCAATTCCCCAGGGCAGATCGCAGCGGTCACCGAAACAGCAGCCATTGAGCAAACATCCGATCCGTCCAAAGCCGACACCGATGAAGATCGACGGGGTGATCACATCGAGGAGCGGTCGCGCGGGGATCTTGCGGATCAGACAGAATCCGGTGAAGCCGACCGCTCCGCCCAGCATCGCCCCAATCAGCACCAGCCCCCCTTGCGTAAGATTGATCGCGGTAAACAGCACCTGTGACAACGACTGCCCCGCGCCAAAGACCTCGTGCCGATACTGTGCCAGATAGGCAACTCGGCCTCCGCTGATCCCGACAACCAGGATCCAGAAGGCCAGGTCCAGAATCAGTTCCGGATTCATCCCGACCTGCCGAGCCCGGTATTGTGCGAACGCGATCCCGCACAGGAACCCGATCAGCACCATCACGCCGTAACCAAAGATCGGGAAACTCTCGAATGGCAGCAGGGGCCCAATCAGGGTGCATCCGATCAGAGTCATTCCCCACGGGAAGATCTGATGCGACAACTTGTGCTGCGCGAGTTGTCGCTGAATGAGGATGTAGATCGCCGCCACCGCCAGCACGACCCAGCCGACGCCGAGTCGCTCGACTGCATCGGGCTGCGGCGTCCACCCCGCCCAGGGATGCTTCAGCCAGAGTTCGAACAGGACTTGTCGCATGATGTCGTTGGAGATGAAGAGAGGAAAGAGATAGGACAGGGGCGGACTTGAGGCAGTGAGCCCGCAGTGTGAGACCAAGACTGGCCGCTGCCTTCACGGAACAGTCGCTTCCAGGTCGTCGACGAGTTTCAAGATCACCTCCCGAGTCAGCAACATCTCAACTGGCGTGCGGCCTGATTGCCCCTTCGTCGACTTGTACCGTTTGAGCAGAAACGTTCCCGACCCGCGTTGGGACAGGAGGATCTCGTAATACTGAGCTCCATCGGGCAGTTGGTCGGGACTGACCGAACGAATGAGTACCTGTCCTGCCGCTTCATCGAACTCTAGCGGTCCAATCTGTTCCAGCAGGTAGGTGATCCGCTGACTCAGCGCATCGGCCCACTGTTTGAGCACATCGAACGCGGCACTTTGCAGTGTCGGGACGAACAGTTCAAGCTCCGAGACGGCACACCCCAACAAGTCGATCGTCACAACCTCGATCCGCAACATCAGACCGCGTGCATCACTCGCCCTCAATGAGGCTGGCACCGGTCCCCTCGCCTGATACAGCGTCTCCAGTTCCTGTTTGAGATTCGTCGAAAGTCCCATCCGCCAGCCTGTTGTCCAAAACAAATTGCCCGCCAACTATCGACCGCGACGAGGATCGGGTCAAGACTGGTTCGCTCGTCGGCAATGCTCGCCGAGTTGGGACGACTGACTGTTCACCTCTGAACTCGTCCAGTGTCCTGCAAATCTCCTGACGCACGGGCATCTGCTGCGGTCACCTCAGCAGCCAGCCTGTCAACTCGGACAATTCCCGGGCGAACACGGCGATTGGTCGGGATGTAACGAACGACGCGCCTGTGCAGGCGCCAAGAGCGACTACGGACGGTCACTGTCCGTTACATCCGGACTCTTTCGCCAGAATTCCAAGATTGACCAACTGGACTTGCCCGATCGACTGGGGCGCGGTCCAGGGAAATCAGTGACGCGAATTGAGCCTGCCGCCTCGTCGCGGCGTTTCCAGTGCTAGGTTTGTTCCACTGCTGTACACGATGGGCATCGCCTGTCCGCGGCAGATTCATATCAACCACTTTCCGTGACAGTGCCTGTTGGAGTTCCCATGGGATATCTCAAACGTCGTGATCGAAACAGCTACCGGGATGCCGCTCCAACCGGAGGCATCAGCAGCTTCAAAGGGATCACGGAACGGCAGCTCGAAGAGCACCTGAACGTCGCCCGATACGGCAGCTTCCTGCTGACCGAAGCCGTCCGGCCTGCGTTTGATCTCGCCGTCGTCCCCAGCGCTGGCTGGCGTCACAACGTATACGAAGACGCCGAGACCGGCATCAAAGTTCCGGTCATCATGGCCGCCCAGACGCGCGAGAAACTGTTCGATCTATTCCTCGATTTGCTCGATCCGCTGGGAGCCGAAGTCGACATCGTCCTGGAAACCAGTCACGAACTCGATCACGAATTCCATCACGATTTGTACCGGGAAGCATTCGAACTCCCGATCCTGCAAAGCATGCTCCTGGACTACGAAGAGATGCTGCTCAATGATGGCTGTACCGGAATCGCCGTGCTCAACCCACGCATTCCGATGGAAGTCCAGTTCGACGAACACAAGCAACTCATCATGTACGGACACGACTTGGAGCCGTTCATTGATGTGCTTCATCACCACGGCCTGCAGGAGAGTGAAACTCTGCGATTCATCAGCGAGGCGGAGCACATCCACTCGTCGACTGACGAACACGCCGAGCTGTTCCAGGACCTGACCTACCAGTTAGGTGTGGAGCAGGACTAGCACGACCAAGCAACACACACATCCGCGTTCATCCCTGCCGTGGCCAGTACGTCGGGATGGAAGCCCCCCAGAAAGTTTTACGGTTCTAATCGCCGGAGTTGCGATTGGAACACGGTCGCTGCGATGAGCGCACGGCCTGTTTTCCGGTTCCTTCAGCCCCTTCGAAGCGACCGATGTCTCGACACCACCATTTCTGCTGGATGCTGACGACGCTGTGCATGGGTTGCGCCATGCAGGGGCGTCCCGTGGCATTCACCGCACCCGCCGTCACCCCACCGGCTACTGGCGCTCCAAGCCAGGTGACGCCGCAATCCGATCCGACCAAGGTCAACAAACCTGCGGTTCCGGCTGGGAATGAGGCCACAGATCGTGCCCCAGAGAGTTCCGCGCCTGCTGACGCGACCTCCCCCGCTGACTCCGCGCGCCCTGCCGACTCGGCAACGACCAATGATGATGCTGGAGCATCCACCTCGGATGCATCCCCCGAACAGGCTGGCTCACCCAACGTCCCAGATCCCGTGCGACCGTCATCGCCCATCGAACAGCGATGGCGTCCCACGGCACCGGCAGACAAGGTCGACGCTCCCCGATCGTTGAAGCCGCTTGATCCACCGGTCCGGCCACCGGTTGTACGCGACCCGAGTGAAGTGCAACTCGGAGATCCTGCACCCTTCCCGGCATTGCCGAATCGTGACGACTCACCCACAACACCAACTCGGTCCGAAGACGCAGATCCTGGTCCCGTCGCATCCGGCCTGTCGAACATCAGCCAGACGGCGGCTCCCGCTGGTCCCAGTCGTCCCTCCGCCTGGGAACTATCACAGCAAACCACTGGCGGACGTCCATTCCAAACGGCCCGTTTCAGTCGCGGCGGCAACGGGACCAGCGTGTTCATCACCGGGAGTCTGTCCGGTCTGGAGACCGAGAGTGTCCAACTGCTGGATCAGTTGCTCGCCCAGCTTCAACAGGGAGAACTGCCGCAGGCGAATCTGTTCCTGCTGCGAACACCAAATCCCGATGGCATCGCCGAACACACACGAACGAATCTGCGGGGCGTCGATCTGAACCGCAACTTCCCGTCCTCCCGGTTTACGGCCACTCCGAATCAGCTCACTGGACCACATCCTGCAAGCGAACTCGAAACCAAGGCTATGCTGAGACTGCTGCGGGAACAGTCGCCACAACGAGTGATTCACGTGCGTAGCAGCTTCTCCAGCCGACCGCTTGTGCTGTTCAATGAACTGGCGGCCCGACGCTTCGCCAAGGTCGAACTTCCAGAACATCCTGAATACGCGGTGTTGACTGGCGACGTGAAAGCCGGCGCACTGGAGGAGTTCACTTCGCTGCGTATGGGAATCGAAACCATCACGATCATGCTCCCCCCCGATGGCTTCCGTGGACTGAGCCCTGACGATCTGCTGAAGTTTGTCGACCTGACCGAACGTTCGGCAGCGGACTCCACAGGCGTAGCGACGAGCATTCCGCAGCCAAAGCCAGATGCAGCGACATCGCCGGACGTCGAGATCTCCCACTCGCAAACACCCGATGGCCAACTCGGCTTCGTCGAGTTCCTGCCGCCTCCGCCGGAGATCGATCGCTCCGCGACAACAGGCGATCCTCGCTACTACGAGTTACCACCTCCCGAGACTCAGACATCGCGCACGACGGAGCGCTTCGTGCCCTAAGCGGGGAGTCCGGAGAGTCGCAGACGATCAACCCGCGTCACGCTGTCGCGCGAATTGCTCCGGTCGCCGCTGTCCAGACGGGCACGAGATCGAACAGATCGAGCGTCATTGCCCGCTCGATGTCGGCCTCGCAATTCAGCGCGACGAGGTTGCGTCCTCCCCTGCTTTCGAACATGGTGCGGCGGAACTCCTCCGGACTTCGCAGGTGGACGCCTGCGAAGTCGATGGCCATCTGCGGTTGCAAGTCGAGCGAATCGGTCGCTTCAACCAGTTCGGCGGCGATCGATCCGGCGAATAAAATATCTTCCGCCGTCAGCATGCCATCGGTGCCAGCGCACATCAGGTGTATTGGTCGTGGTTCACTTCGCAATCGTGCCGCGAGCGCGGCACGATTGACGAATGCCCCAATCAGCACTTCATCCGCCGCCCGACAGGCTTCGAGCGCCTTGGTGCCGTTCGTGGTCGTGAAGACGACTGTGCGATCGCGTACCGCTTCGGGAGTGTACTTCAACGGCGAATTGTCGAGATCGAACCCCGGAATCAATTGGCCATGCCGTTCTCCGCCGAGCAGCGGCCTTTCGGGCTGTGCCGCCGCCAACTTCTGCGCGTCATCCACCGTGAGGCACGGCAGCACCTGCTTCGCCCCATGAGCCAGGGCATGCACAATCGTGGTCGACGCCCGCAAGATGTCGATCACCACAGCGACACTTCCGACGGGTACCGCTGGCTCAGCCAGTGCTGGGAGCAGATGCACAGTCAATGAACGGCTGTCGTTGGACATTAGTTGATGGCTCAGTTGATGAGAGATTCCATATGCCGTTGGAGGACCTGGTGGCGTGTGACCTCGATGACGCAACGCTGTCAGGCCGATTCGCCATCTGCGGTCGCTTCATCGCGCGACCGCTGTCGTCGATACGCGTTGAACCGTACATAATCCCAGTGTCGGTACAGTTCCGAACCTTTTCGCAGTTCGGAATGTGATCCAATCGCTTCGACCTTGCCCTCATGCAACAGCACGATTTGCCCGCAGCGCTTCACAGTTGTGAGCCGTGCTGGCAGGTAAATGACGGTGCGGTTCTGGGCGATGCGCTGGTACGCATCGTCGATCATCGATTTGGTGTCGTCATCGAATTGCACTTGGGGTTCTTCGATGATCAGCACTGCCGGGTTCCGCAGCACCGCCCGCGCCAGTCCCAACCGGTATGCCTGCCCAGGCGTGAGCGTTTCCCCGTGGTCGCCCAGCATCGTTTCATAACCCTGCGGCAATCGCGAAATGAAGCTGTGAGCGTGCGTGACCTTGGCCGCTTCGACGGCATCCTGCAACTTAAAGCGTGCATCCCCGCACAGCAGGTTCTCGGCCACCGTGCCCGTCAGCACTGGGTCGTCCCCGCTCACGAACATCGCTTCCGCACGCACCGATTCCAATGTCCCCCAGGCGATGTCCTGTCCATCGAACAGCACGCGACCAGACTGCGGCTCGATGAAACGCGGCAACAGGTGGGCCAGCGCCCTGGGAGGTTGAGGATCGAGCCCCACGAACGCTACTTGAGTTCCCGCAGTCAGTTTCAAGTCAAGATTGTCGAATAGCAGTTGCTCACCGCGGCGATAGGTGATCGACTCGTACGTGATCGACCGGCTGACCGGCTCGATGAACTTCGCCCCCACCGCCTGCCCGACTTCGGGGATCTCGTCGAGATACCGGAAGATCCGCTCCGCAGCGAGGAGCATCACCGACTGATTCGAAACCACCCGTTCCAGACGCGGCACCTCAATCGCGGCCAGGACCAGGGCCACGAACATGGTCGTGCCGGAGGCGAACGGAATCGCATTCCCAGGAGCGAGCACACGCAGTCCAATCAACACGACAATCAGCAATACGCCCACGAGCAGTAAAGTGCCCCCGGTCGCATACAGCCAGCGTTCCTGCCGGCGCACATTCTGCGACTCTCGGTTCAACCGCTCCATATGCTGCTGAAATTTCTGCTGCTCAAACTCTTCAATGTTGTACCCTCGCACCAACCGGGTCTTGCTGAGACCTTCCGCAAGGAACTGAATCTCGGTTTCGACCAGTGCGTTCGCCAACTGACGATCCCGCAGTCGTCGTTCGCGTTCATGTCGATACACCCACCAGCACGCACCGGCGGGTATCAGGCACTGCAATCCCAAGCGCCAGTCGATCAGAAGGATGGTCGCCACCAGCAGCGGCACGAGCAGATTGCCTCGGACCAGTCCAGCCCGCCACTCACTGAGCGCGTCCCGAATGTGCTCCACGTCGGCGGTGAACAATTGCAGCGCTGACCGGAAGCGACCATCGGTCGGATCGCTTGGTCCCAAACGTAACGTCTGCCGGTGAATCGCTGAGCGGAGCCAATTCGCCTGACGCCGGGCCGCCTCACCGGAATGATACTTCGCCTGCGAGAACGCCCACAGCACCATCAATAGACTGAGTGCCAGCAGCGTTCCCAGCAGAAGCAGCGCGCTTCCAGATTTCCAGGTCGCCGGGACACGAGCGACAACATGCGGTAGCCAGGACCAAGCGGGCGAATTGCCAAAGCGATACGCGGTCGGCACCAGACCCAGATCGCCAATCCGCGGGCCTTCGTACCTCTCATCCGCCAACAGATCGAACGCTTCGGGTAACGGTCGGTCCAGGCGTCCCCGAGTGTGGAGCAGATCCACCGTGAGTGTGACGAGGACCAGTGCGTACAGCAGCGCCAAGGCTCCCAGCACCGTCCAGACCACGACGCCCACACCGGGGCCTTCTCCCCAGGACCGTTTCGGAACCAGTCGACGCAGCGAATGGATGATTTCGGCCATGCGGTCTCCGTCGCGACATCAGACGTGCTGGATCAGGCGAGATCGCGATCTTCGAACGAGATCAAAGCCGCCATCAACATGAATACCGAGTAGGCCACGCAATACACCGCAGCCCAACCCAGATACGACGCCGGTACCTGAGCCGACGCCCCCTGCAGATTGAAATGCTCCAGTGCGGGAAAAATCGTGGCAAACACCTGAGCCACGAAGCGCACCACAGGATGCACCCCAGACTGCACCAGCACTGGCGTCAGGTGACCAATCACAAACACCGCCAAGCAGGTGAGGACGTTCACCAGCATCGGGAACCGAGTGGAGATTGCGACACTCACGGCGGCGAGGACCATGACTTCGAAGCAAATCAGCATGACACCCGGCAGCACGGAAATCGCCACCAGTAGACGCTGCTTCACCAAGTACGGTATCTGCATTGTGCCAGCGGCTTTCCAGTAGAACAACGGTGGTGGCTGCGCTCCATGCTCACCCTGATCGTAGCCATACTTGAAGTACGTTGCCGCCACGAACACAATGGTCATGATCAGCACCATCAGCAGTGCCGACTGGATGATGCCGAAGTATTTCCCCAGAATGAACTGCTGCCGATTAATCGGCTTCGAGAGCAGCGTCATCGCAGTCTTGCCCTCGATCTCGTCCGCCACACTGGTACTGGCGGTCCAAACCGCCATCAACAGCGCGCAAATCTGAATCGTCGCCAAGCCGCACTCAATGAACATCGCCGTATCGTCATCGAAGGCGAAGAACGGCATGATGATGTTGATCAGGATCACCGCACAGCCGACGGCGGTCATCAGCAGGAAGACTGGTTGCCGTACCGCTTCCTTCATCGCCGCCCGGGCAATAATCCCCGCCCGCGTAAAGTAGTCGAAAAAGAACAGCGCGGCACAGGCCAGCCCAAAGCCCATGCCCATGGGAATGTACGGAGGCGCCGCCCGCAACACATCGACCCCTGAAGGATCGGCGGCGAGCAAACTGAGTGACAACCACATCGGGGTGATCTCCACAGAGTCTTCGAGGAACAATACTTACGAAATGCAAACAAGACGGCGTCAGAGAAGGAGGGCACTGTACGCCTGTCATCAGAATGTAACTGCCCCGCCGAGCGCATTCAACACGAGCCACGAGAATTCACCCCCCTTTCGAACGAACTTTTCCCACACAGGCGCGGGAGTTTGCGCCGTTTCCCCCATCGGCCCCCCACATGCCCCGCAGCAGACGCCGACGGCAACGGAAATGAGAGCGGCATTCGAGGCGGTCGCTACTTCACCCGGTACACCTCGAACCTCGGAACCAGTTCGTCACCGAACGATTTGTGGATTAACTCCGGTCCCCAGTTCCGCACTTCCTGTTGCCAGGACTCGGGCCAATCGGAGAGGGTGATCACCGCCTGCGGTCCGTCCGGTTCGCGCACGAGAACACCAAGCTCGACGAGTTCGCGGAATCGAACCGGTGTCACGTAGTCCGTGTAGCGATAGGTTGTCCGATATCGCAGAATCTCCGCCCAATTCACGGCGATGTGGGTGATGCCGCGTGCGGTCAATTCACGACGAATCGCCTCGCCATTCGCCAAGCGTTTCTCACCCGACGGCAGTGCGGCATCGGTCGGTTCAGCGGTCCATTCCTCGAACAGACTGATGTCGAACACCGTGTTGTATTCATACTCCTCGGTCGAGTCGAACACCTGCGCTTCACCGACAAACAACCAACGGCGCGGCGGCCCGCCATCTGGCTGTGTCTGCTCCAGGTAATCAACAAGCGAAGCACTCTGTCGCACCTGTGATCGCAGCACTTCGTACGAGGTCAGATAGCTGTTCAGACCACACAGCGGAGTCGTGATGAACACAAATTGCCACAGCAATGTCGCGGCAATCCAACCGACCGCAAGCAACGTCCCGACGAGCGGCAGCATCGCCGGGATCGACTCATCGGCGAGATGGTGCTCCCATCGCGCAAACAGCGCAGCACACCCTGCCCCGGCGAGCACGCACAGCACTGGCAGCACCGGCACCCAGAACCGGTCGATCCGATGCGTGATCCCAAACCACAGCAGGAAAAACAGCAGCGCATACAGGCTCAGCCACACGACGCGGCCTCGATCCTGTCGCACGACGAAGGCCAACGGAATCAAGCCGAACACCAGTGCCCCCTGCCAGTCACTCTTGGCGGTCACATCGATGCACTTCTCCACCAGATCGCGCACAAGTGCAACCGGCTGCGTGAACAGATGCGTTGGCGCTCCGTGAGCATCTCGCCATTTCGCCTGCAGGTCCGCATTCCAATCGCTGCCACCAAACACCGAGTACGCCAACGGGTAAACTGGGTTCCCTGTCTCCGCGAAGTTCTTCGCCATCCACGGACCGAAGGTGATCAGACCGCCAAGCGTCAATGCGATGATCGTCAACATGAGTCGCGATGAATGCGCCATCGGGACCGTCGCCGAATCTTGGGCCGTGGTCGGTTGAGCATCATCTCGCTGTCGACCGGCGCGCCACTCCGAGACGATCGCCGCCAGCGCCATCGGAATCGCCACGAACACCAGGCCGGGATACTTCGTCGCCGTCGCACTGCCTACGAGCATCCCGACGATCAACCACCACCGCACCCGGCGCCACGGCTCACGCCGGATCGCAGTATCGAACGCGAGGAGCGACAGCAGCACGTAACAGCACAACGCCCCTTCCGTGTAAGCAATGATGGACATGCGATAGACCCACGGCGTAGAGAGCAGCAAGACCGCTGCCGCCCAACCTGCACGCACTCCTGCGATCCGTTTCGCGAACGCGAACACGCCGCACGCCGTCAATGGAGCAAACGCGAACAGCACCCCTTTGCCCACCAATGCTCCCCACCACCAGTCGTCGGCCAGCACCATGCCGATGAGCGTGAGCATCTCCGTCAGGAACGGGAAACTCGTGTAGACATTGTGCGGCAGCATCGTGATCTGCTGCTGCAGAAAAAACTCCTTCGGTCCTTCGAGGTGATACTCCTTCACATCGAAATCAACCGACGGCAACACAGCGCCAGCCAAGGTCACGGCGACGAATGGAACGATCAGCACGATACCGGCGATCATCAACCAGCGCGGCATCGCGTCTTGGTCCGCCGGGTCAGTTCTCGCGGCACGCATTCGCCGCAGATCGCGCCAAGTCGCGATCCCTTCCCCGACCAAAAACACAAGTCCAACACCAACAAACAGTGGTCGCGACAGATGCCCCGCCAGTCCCAGGCCGAGCGTCATCAGCGACAGCAACGACAATCCGATCCCGCCACTCAAGGCGCATCGAGCGCTCCGCTCCAACTCACTGCAGATGCCAAGTCCCCGTAATATGAGCCGCCCCAACGCTAGCCCGACCAGAACGATCGACGCAGACAGGAACACGATTGGCACACGCTCAAACAGTATGCTCCAACCCTGACCGGGCCCGAATTCCGGGAACAGCGTCCCCCACAAAAACTCGGGCAGCGCCAGCCACAGATCGAGCCGATGCACATGCGAGTTGTTCGGCAACGCGAAACTGTAAAAGAACAGTCCGAAACCGATCAGCCACACCGTCCCCCACACGCTGGCCCAGCGCTGCCACCAGGAACCGGTTGCCATCTCCGCACTGGGCTGCTTCAAGACCGCTGCCCTCGCCATCGCAACCAGTGATCCGCCAGCACAATGGCGACCATCGCTTCCGCCATCGGAATGAACCGGGGCAACAAACAAGGATCGTGACGACCTCGGGTTTGAATCGTTGCCGGTTCTCCCTCACGTGTCACGGTCTCCTGCTCGATCGGCAAACTGCTCGTCGGCTTCACCGCTGCCCGCAGGACCAGCGGCATCCCGGTCGTAATCCCGCCGAGCATGCCACCATGCCGATTCGTGCGTGTCACGATTTTGCGTTCGCCATCAACCTCTTCGGTCGTGAACAGATCGTTGTGTTCGCTGCCGCGCATCGTCACGCAACCAAATCCAATGCCGTATTCCACGCCCAGTACCGCTGGCAAACTGAACAGCGCCTTGGCCAGATCGGCTTTGATCTTGTCGAACACCGGCTCTCCCAGCCCGGCCGGAATGCCAGTCGCCACGATCTCGGCCGCCCCGCCAATCGAGTCCCCAGCTTTGCGGCATTCCTCGATCAGTGCGATCATCTTGTCCGCTGCGTTCAGATCGGGGCAGCGAACGATGTTCGGTTCGCCGTCGGGACGTCGCTCGACTTGCTCCAGCGTCACCAGGGCTGGATCAGGTACGTCAGCTCGAATCTGTCCCACCTGGGTGACGTAACCCACCACCCGACCGCCACCGGCCTCGGCGAGAATCTTCTTGGCGATCACACCGGCGGCTACCCGGGCAGTTGTCTCCCGGGCGCTCGACCGTCCGCCGCCGCGATAGTCCCGAAAGCCATATTTCGCATCAAAGCTGTAGTCGGCATGACCGGGCCGATACAGCGACGCGATATTGCCATAGTCCCGACTCCGCTGATCCTCGTTCCGGATCAATATCGCCAGACTGGTGCCAGTCGTGCGGCCTTCGAACACGCCGGATAGAATTTCGGGCGTGTCTGACTCGTTCCGCTGGGTAACGATCTTGCTCTGCCCCGGACGGCGGCGGTCGAGATCGACCTGCAAGTCCTCGACCGTCAATGGAATTCCCGGGGGAACGCCATCGACAATAATCACAACATTCCCCGGCCCGTGGCTCTCGCCAGCCGTGGTGATACGAAACGCTTGTCCAAATGAATTGCCTGCCATGAGATGATTGTAGTGAGCGATGGGGTGATGGGGGAGTTCATCGGCCAGCTGGAAACCGGGATTCTCACCAGGGACGGCCCAGAAAACTCGGAAATTCTGAGTTTCGAATCGCTTGTCGAAGCCGCTAAGGTCGGGGACGATACGGCCATGCCCCGCCCTGAATCATTCACGTTTCTCCAAAGCCTGGCCGCCGCTTTGGTCGGGATGCGCGCGGCGATCCGAGAACAGCGAAACTTGCGGATTCACCTTGTGATTACGCTCGCCGTTGTCGCGATCGCCGGGTTGTACCAAGTTTCCCCGTTAGAATGGGCTCTGCTGCTGCTCTGCGTTGGCGGCGTTTTGGCCACCGAATTGATGAACACGGCCGTCGAAACGGTCGTGGACCTCGTCTCCCCCGACCATCACGAGCTCGCGGGACGGGCGAAAGATATCGCGGCGGCAGCAGTACTCGCCGCAGTGGTCACGTCGGTTGTGATTGGACTGATCCTCTTCGGCCCGCGGTTCTGGGGGACGATCGTTCAGATACTAATTTGAAGAACTCCAATCGCTACAGCTCCCGGAGGGAACCAGCTAAGGAACGGCCTACGAATAAGGTTCGTGGTTTCGGGATGACTGGGACGCCCTGACTGGCACGTTTTGTCAGCCCGTTCGCGAGAGAATGACAACAAGGAACCTGGGATCAGATTAGCACCGCTCATCGGGAAAAGCATGACTGCGGACGTTTATCACGGATCACAATCGGCTTTCCGGCCGCCTTTCAGGGCCGGTGGCCCGATAGAACGTCAGCCGGAGCCGACAGGCTCCGGTTCCGCATCCATCTCCGAACCAAAGACCCGAAGGGTCGGCAGAACCTTTGTCACGGATGATTCTGACGGCCCTCCAGGCCTCACCTTTTCTCTGACGGACTGACCGAGGACTGCCGTCCACGGCTGGGGTTCTTTCGCCCCTCAGGGGCTGCCTTCGTGAAGAGCCCAAGACACTTCGAATACGAATCCTTGAAGGTTGAAGCTTTCGTAACGAGCCGCCATTTCCCATAAAGTTGCCCAAGAGGACGAACAGGTTCCAGCAAGAGATCATCGAAATGAGCGAATTCACATTCCGGACCAAAGTCTCTACGGCCCACTGCGGAACTCGTGGATGTCGCTCCATTTCAAAAAGATCGGTGCTTCTGAGATTGTGACAGAAATTCCCAGATCATTCCTAAACGGCGTTCTCATCCCGAAAATGGGTTAATCCGCGACGAGTCGGACCGCTTCCCGGACGTCGACTTTGCCCTCGTAAATGGCTCGGCCGGTGATGACGCCGACGATGTTGGAGTCCACTTTGGAAAGTGCGTAGACCTGTTCGATATCGCTCAACGTGGTCACGCCACCGGATGCGATCACAGGCAATCCTAACTTGGCGATTTCCGCCAAATCTTGAAGAGTCGCCGGGTCAATCCCCTGCATCATGCCGTCATTGGCGATATTCGTATAGATCACCGCCCCAATGGGCAGGCCGACATATTGGCTGGCCAGTTCCAGTGCCGGAGTCCGGGAGACATCGAGCCAGCCTTCGGTGGCGACCATCGAGTCCTTCGCATCCAACCCGAGACAGACGCGGTTCGGAAACTCGTTGACCATTGACTGAAACCAGGCGGGGTCCTTGAGTGCCTGTGTCCCGACGATGACGCGGTCGACTTCGAGGTCCTCCAGCATTTTGCGAACGGCTTCTTCCGTTCGAATGCCCCCGCCCACCTGACAGGGGATCGATAAACTCTGCTTGATGCGATGGATGATATCCACGTTGATCGGCTCGCCCGCCTTGGCCCCGTCGAGGTCGACGATATGCAGACGGTGGCCACCCTCCCGTTCCCAACGAAGGGCCATTTCCACCGGATCGTCCCCGAAGACCGTTTCCTGGGCATAGTCCCCTTGGCGAAGGCGGACACATTTCCCATCGCGAATGTCAATGGCGGGAAGGATTTCCATAGAGGCACACAAATGATGAAGAACGGAACAAATCGCAGCGGATGGTGAGGATTCCCAAGTGACACGTCAACTCCGGCGGGCGTCATTCACCGCTACCGGGAGCAGATCGGGGAGACGGGGGCGAATCCAGTCTCGGCCCAGATCAAAGACTTCCGAAACGTCCGGCGGGAGCAACTCTAACTCGACTCTTCGCATGACCTGATTCATCCGTCGCAGCAACTGTGTGTTGTCGAGGTAGTCAACGAGAAACCGTTCTCGCCGGTAGAGTTCCACAAAGGTCGCCAGGTTTTCCGCCGGGACAGTCGACAGTTGCGACACCGTCTCTTCCACCAACTCGCCATCGACGGATTCCATCACATCGTAATAGGCTTCCAAATGGTGCGGGTGATCATCAATTAACACCGCGTCAATCAGGATTTCCAAGGTAATGTGACCAAGAAATCCGCACTTCCAACCGGCGTCCTCGGGCAGAATGCGGCGGTACTCCGCCCCTAGCACTCCGACGGCCTCGAAGAAGGCCGGCGTGCCGTGAAACCAGCGATCGTCATCCAGATGCTGCAAAATTCCGGCCGCGATCTGTTGGCCATCCGTTGATAACTCCGGGGTGGCTCGGTTCACCGATTTCGGACGGACGCGACACTTGCGGTTCACCACGCTCAGCCAGTCAGGGACCGCCAGCCCGGCGAGAAAATAGGGCTGATCCAGCCACGGCAACGCATGGGCGAAGTAATTCACGGGAAGCGGGGGTCGGGGGTCGGGAGATGGACGGACGAGCGGGCATCTCAATTCTCGTCGGAAAAAGTCGCGGGCTCAGCGCTTTCTGGGCCGGACTCCGGCATTATCGAGGTCTGAGCATCTCGGGCAAGGGCCTTTTCCCGACCGGTCATTTCCAGAATTGTGACGACCACGAATAGCGAGCAGATCAGAGCCACCACGAGGAGCGCGCCTGTCCACCCATCGACGTGGTACAGCAACAAGGCTCCCAGACCGGTGGCCAACGTCAGAAAGTGAACCGTCAACACGGCGTGCGGCTTACTCAGCCCCAGATCCACAAGTCGATGGGAAATATGGTTTCGATCCGCGTGGAACGGACTCCGGCCCCGCGACAGACGAATCAGGACTACCGAAGTCACGTCAAACAAAGGAATTGCCAGGATACATAACGGGGCCAGCATAACATGCCGAGACCCTGCGTTTTCGTCATAGAAAGTTCCCAACACGGTAAAACATCCCAGCAGCAATCCTAATACCGTGCTGCCGGCGTCTCCCATAAAAATCTTGGCGGGAGGGCGATTGTGAACCAGAAACCCGGCGGTCGCCCCGGCGATGATCAGCAAACAGGCTCCGACGAACCAGCGGGGTTCCCCAGTCGCGACCAGCATGATGTGGGCGAACATCAGTGAGACAATCAATGCGATCCCTCCGGCGAGAGCGTCCATGTTGTCGAGAAAGTTGACCGCATTGATCAGGACCACGAGCCAAACACCCGTGAGAACCATCCCCACCCACGGCTGAGAAATAAAAACCGTGGCCCGGACTTCCCCGAATGTGACGAGAAAACTGGCGGTGAGGACTTGGATCGCCAAGCGCGCCTTCCAGGAGATCCCCCAGCGGTCATCGTAGAGACCGATCAGCATCAACACGGTCGCAGCGACGAGCACCGATCCCAGTTGCGGCGCTCGGACTTGAACCCCGGAAAAATGTTGGGCGATCTGGGCCGGAATCCAGTCTGGAACGGAATGACTTCCCGTATACGACCATGCGATCAGTAACCCCAGCAATAGAGGCCCCGCAATTCCGAAATAGACGCCCACCCCTCCCCCCAAAGGGACTGGTGTGGCGTGGACCTTCCTTGCGGCGGGTTGGTCGACCAGGCCCCATCGAGGGGCAAGTCCCCGCATCAACCATGTCGACAACCAGGCCACCGCAAAGGCGGGCACCGTGCAAATGAGAAAAAACCAGAGCATCGACCGGCGAGCCGCGAAGTGGAGAAAATGGCAGTTACGCGAAGAAGACTATCCAAACCAAAGAAATCTCGCGACACCAGGATATCGCCCGCCGCGACACTCAGAGAAAGGGGGCAGGATTTGGAAACCCTTCGATGCGATTCGCGGTATCCAGGGTCTGAAAAAAAGAAAACGCCGCCGGGAGGGGGTTCCGGCGGCGCTTCTATCGTAAACGGCAAGTGCGAGGTCATCCAACCGCGTCACGATGCCGATGCAGCCTGATCCCCATTGGCTTGGGTCTGGCGTTCACGTTGAATCGCTTCGTAGACTTCTTGTCGGTGCACGGGAACCTCCGTCGGTGCCTGAATTCCCAATCGCACCTTGTCTCCGCGAATATCGACGACAGTGATAACGATATTGTCGCCTATGATGATGCTTTCATCCCGATGTCGCGACAGTACGAGCATCTTCCTGACTCCTCGTTTGGGCCCGATGCATTTGATCCGTCTGACTCATTTGAGAGTTGACGATGGCCACCAGGCATATTGAAGGGGGCTTGAAACCTGTTTGGCGATGGAAGGTCGCGCATTCCCCAGCGTCCGTCGACTTGACTTGACTGCGAAAAAGTGGACATATGTCACCAATCCACTTCTTTATTGTCGTCCGCCGTTCTCATCGGAGCGTGCAAACGTCCCTTCCATCGTACTGGTAGTGATCGTCCAAAAGTGAACTGAGGAAGGACAACGAGTTTGGAGAAAATCGGATGGGTTCGGAGTGTGCGTGGAGCCTATCGACTTTGTCGATTGTTCCGGAGAGCGGCCGATGGCCACACAACAATCAACCAATATCGGTTGATTCTTGGCAACTGGGGAATTTCCTCGAAGCCGGCGCGAAACTCAGGACTTCCATTTCGTTTTCCAAATTACTCCGGGAGAACTTGAAGCGACGAAACAGCGGCCTCTATACTCGATCGATTCGCCCGTCACATTCCCTGTGATGACTGTCATTGGATCAGTCATGGGGATGAGGGCTGACAGTGATCGATGCCATGCTGCTTGGAAGGGGAGCTGGCTTGGGGGAGTTGATGCCGTGCTTGTCCGCATGGAGCTTGCCAGGATTATTATTAGCGAAATCAACGACCAGCAGATTGTCTTTCTGCGCGAAGTCGAGGGGGATAAGAACCGGTCATTCCCCATCTTGATCGGCATCTTCGAAGCAACCAGCATTGACCGACGGGTTCAGGGACACGTTCCTCAGCGACCTCTCACACACGACCTGTTGAAGAACGTGATTGAGGAACTGGGTGGACAAGTCCGGGACATCGTGATTACCAATCTTGTCGATCACACCTACTATGCCGTGATCCGGATCGAAAAAGACGGCGAAATCATTGAGATCGATAGCCGTCCCAGCGACGCCATCGCCTTGGCCACCCACTACGATCCGCACCTTCCCATCTACGTCGACGAAGACGTCCTCGACGAAGCGATCACGTAAGCGAATAGGGGTCAGGGGCCGGAGGTCAGAGGTCAGGAGTTTTCTCTCGCCTCTCCTCTCTACTCCCTCCTCTCTCTCACCATGCCGTCCAGCCGCCGTCGACGAGGAGGTTCTGGCCGGTGACGTAGCTGCTGGCTTCGGACGCGAGGAACACGATGGCCCCCTTGAGTTCATCGGGACGGCCCATCCGCCCCATCGGGGACTTCTGCTTGAGGCGTTCGACCATCGCTTGGGGGGCTTTCTCGCTGGGGAATGGTCCGGGACTCAGACAGTTAACACGGACATTGTCCTGCGCCCAGTACACGGCCAAGTGCCGCGTCAGATGGACGATTCCCCCTTTGAGAGCATGGTACGCCACCGGACTGGCTGTGGTGACTCCCGCGTAGGCCTCTGGGTACGATCCAACGACGCCATACATCGAGCCCAGCATGATCACGCTCCCCGATCGGCCGGATTCCACGAGATGGTTGCGAAACTCGCGTGCGAGCAAAAAGTAGCCGGTGGCGTTCGACAGTTGCCGATTGAATTGCTCCCCTGAGACAGTCGTCCAGTCCTCACCGACCGGGAAGTTTCCGTTGTTCACGAGAATGTCGATCCCCCCGGCCTGTTCGACAGCCGCCGCGAATCCCTGCTCGATCGAGTCTTCCTTGAGCTGGTCCATCGCGATTCCCAGATGCCGACCTTGTTCGACGCCTCCGAGTGCGGCGGCGGTTTCGTTTGCTTTCTCCTGCTCGCGGCTGGAGACAATCACACGAGCGCCGGCTTCCGCCAATGCGGCGGAGAGTGCTTGCCCCAGATAACCGCTGGCCCCGGTAATCAGGGCGGTTTTCCCGGTCAGATCAAACAGTTCCTGAACAGTTGGCATGTCTTATGAACTCCAAAGACGCGGGGTGATCGTTCGTTCGGGGAGATTGATTGTCACTTGATTCAAGCGGTCTTGCAGCTCCGTGTCGAGCGGGCCTTTCTCAACGGCAACCACGTTCGCCTGAATCTGCTCCGGCCGTTCCGCTCCGACCACCAACGACGTGACGGGGAAACTCAATAGATAGCGAATGGCCAGTTCCAGCATGGCAATCCCCGCTTCTTGAGCCAAGGCTTCCAGAGACCGCCGAACCGGTACCACGGATTTTAGCGACTCTGGAATCTGATCCTCCGGCATCAGTAGCAGCCCCTGGAGAAACAGACTTCGAATGAACACCGCCACATCTTGTTGTTGGAACTCCGTCAACAGCGAACCATCGAGATGCCGCCGATCCAACAGATTCGCGGGAAGCTGAACGGCCTCGGCATGGTCCCCCGTCGTCCGCTTTCGGACTGAAGCCGGGTCGTGGTCCCCGGAAATGCCGATGTGCTGAATCCATCCACGCGATCGAAGTTCCGCCAACTCGGGCAGAAAAGCCGCGTCGTCCTCGCGATGAAACAAGACGATGGGCAAACGGTCGATCTGGAGCCGTTTCCGCGACTGCTCCACAGAAACTTCAATCGCCCGCCTCGCCAGATCGGAAGAGGACCGTTCCTCATCGGTCAAAGCCCGGACCTTGGTCACGACGACGACAGTCTCCGCCACCTGCAACTCCGCAAGGGCGTTCCCCAACACCTCTTCGCTGTTTCCATAGGCTGCAGCGGTATCAAAGCAGTGAATTCCCCGTTCCAAGGCAGCGGCAATGATGGAAGTCGCATCCCGTTGCGACGGTTGTCCCGTCCGATTGGCGACCCCATACGGCATCCCCAGCTGAACCGTCCCCAACGTCAACCGCGAGATCCGCATCCCCCGCCAACGCACATCTTCCATTGATCAAGACCCCCCATTCCGTCTTCCCTCTCCTCTCTCGTCTCTCCTCCCTCCTCTTTCTCAATACTCTTTCAAAATGGCAATCACTTCCGTTTGAACCATTCCCC
>JAGQQB010000399.1 GCA_020426425.1 Planctomycetaceae bacterium
CCAATCTGGGCAAGGATCCACTCTACATGTTCGCCGCATTGCAGCGTCAATTGCAGTATCCGGCAGTGCCGCGCCCCAAACCTGTGCAACGTCAGTTCGTGTTCGACCCGCCAGTCGAGTCCAGATTCCAGCGACTCGAGAGTCGCCTGGCTTTGCTGGAACAGGATCTCAAAGGGGGTGTCGACCTCACTCCCTTTATGAAGCGCCAGCAAGACGACTCCTCCGATTAGGCCCCGCTTCCATAGCGGTGGAGAATCCGCACGCAGGCAGTCGCTAGACTCACGCCTCCCCCGACAATCGACGGCTTCTCAGATGCGGACGCCTGCTCGCTCATGCTCGGTTTCAGGCGGAAAGTAAACGGTCAGTTCGTCGGCGTGAGTGGCCCCGCCTTCCATAAGGATCGACCGTCAATTGGGTCCTTCAGCGGATGTCGCGGTGTCGATTTCGAGGTCTGCGCCACATCACAACTTCGCCAAACTTCCCAGAATCCCGGCGGCTGACGTTTGACATTTTACTCTTCCTCAACTACTTAATCGTCAAGGTCGACGTGATCGCTAAGATCGCATCGACAAGGTATGGACGTTTCCATTCCGATTGACACTAACTGCAGGGTAGAGATCTCGGGCTCAGTCCTCAGTTTCACGATTCACCCCCCCGAGCAATTTGCCAAGGAGATTCCCTATGATGAGCCGTATTTTCGGTGCAGTCGCCGTTGCTGCGATGCTGTTCGCTTCCGTTGATGTTGAAGCCAGCCGTTGCTGCCGTCCAACCCGCTGCCGTCAAACCCGTTGCCACGTGCAGCGGCACCATCACCACTCTTGCTGCCAGCAGACCTCGTGCTGCCAGCAGAGCAGCTGCTCCAGCTGTGCCGCTCCTTCTTGCGGTAGCTGCTCCAGCTGTGCCGCTCCTTCGTGCGGTAGCTGCTCGAGCTGTGCCGCTCCAGCTTGCGGTAGCTGTGGAAGCTGCTCCAGCTGTGGAACTGCCGCTCCTTGCACCAACTGTACCAGCAGCGAAGCTGCTCCAGCTCCAGCTGAAGACGCTCCAGCTCCACCAGCTGAAGAAAAGCCAGCTGCCTAGTTGTGACACACTCCCGACAGGAGTCTGTGATAACGACCTAGCGAACAGAAACCCCTCTCACGATGTGCGGAGGGGTTTCTTTTTGTTTGACCTACCGACTGGTCTGCAGTCGGAACCGGCGATTGCACCAGTAGTTATCGTCAATGGACCAGGCCTTGTCCTGCCCCTTGGATCGGGCATATCATGCCCCGCCTACCGGTCACCGGAAGCCGGAATTCTGCTGTAGACAAGGGAGTCTGCTCGTGCCGTTGGAACGCGCAATTCAAGGTCCCGTCGCCGTGATCGGCGATGTGCACGGACAAGTCGACGATGTCGGTCGCATTCTGGAACAGCTGCAACGTCTTCCCGACTACGACAGACGCTGGATTCTGTTCATTGGCGATCTCGTCGATCGCGGTCCCGACCCCAAAGGGGCGATCGATCTCGTGCTGGAACTGATGTTGCACCACCCCCGCACGACCGCCATCAGCGGCAACCACGAGCTCGCCATGTCGGCCGCACTCGGATTGGTCGAGACCCCCGAGTACTCTGACTGGTCCAAACGCTGGCTCGATCACTACGGAGCACAGGCGACTTTCCACTCCTACGGCGTCGACTTCGGTGATCTGCAAGGCCTGCGAGATGCTCTGCCGGAGTCGCACGCGGAGTATTTGGCGCATCTCCCCTGGTCCGTCGAACATCCCGAGTATTTCTTTGTGCATGCCGGGCTCGACCCAAATACACCATTCGCCATGCAGCGAGAAATCCTGAAGGCACGTGATTTCACGTTGAACCGCCCGCAGTGGCTCTGCTCGAAGTCGCTGCCGTTCGAAGAACCACCGCGCGACTGCAATCAACTTGTTGTCTCCGGTCACGTCAAGGTTCCCGAAGTTCGCATGACACGCAAACGCGTGCTGCTCGATACCACCGGTGGGGAAGGTGGTGTGATGAGTTGCGTCCTGTTCCCGGAAATGAAGATCATCCGCTCCGACGGCGGACAGTCTCGGATGACGACCGCAGCTCCCGAAAAGAAGAAGGGCTGGTTTTGGTAGACTGGTCGGTGTGCTCTGGCGCGTCTTGATGAACCTGATGGGTGTATCCTTTGGCTGAACATGTCTGCCTATTTGATATCGATGGGACCCTGCTGAACTCGGGAGGGGCCGGTCAGTGGGCTATGGAGCAGGCGCTGGAGGAAGTCTTCGGCGTCACTGGTCCCTATGAAGACATTCCCGCCGCTGGTCGGACCGATCGCGCAATCACTGTCGATCTGTTTGCTCACCATGGTCTCGACTACTCCGAATCGAATCTCGAACCATTCCAGGCAGCCTACTTTCGGCATCTGCCAGCGGCACTCGCTGGCCGCGATGGCCGAGTTCTGCCCGGCATCTACGATGTCATCGCCGCGCTTCATCGACAGGAACAATTGGAACTCGGGCTGCTGACCGGGAACTACCGGATCGGGGCGGAACTCAAGCTGAAGCACTATCAACTCCACGAACCATTCACGTTTGGCGCCTTTGGTGATGAGCATCTGGACCGCGACGATGTCGCCCGGTTGGCCTATGCCGAAGCGTGCCGAACGCTCAATCGCGAGGTCCATCCGCAGCAGGTCTGGGTCATTGGGGATACTCCCGCCGACATCCGCTGCGGCCGCGCCATCGGTGCCCGCGTGATTGCCGTCGCGACCGGCCTCTACAGCTATCCTCAATTGGCTGCTGCCCGGCCTGATCATCTCTTCCACGATTTCTCCAAGTCGGCTGAATTGCTGACACTCTTCCACTGAGTCCCGTCGATGTTGCCGCCACCAGCGCAATTCGGATTGGTCGCCATCGCCGGATTCCTCGTCGGGTCGATTCCGTTCAGCTTGTTGATCGCTCGTTGGGTCGCCGGCATCGACTTGCGAAAGGTCGGCAGTGGCAATGTCGGAGCAACCAACGTCTGGCGCGCTGTCGGACCGAAGTGGGGCATCCTCGCACTTCTCTGCGATGCCCTCAAAGGACTCCTGCCGGTCCTCCTCCTCCCCCGTTTGCTCGCCGTCGACACACCGAACCTGCTCACTCACTTGGGGGTCCTGGCCGGAGTCGCCGCTTTGCTCGGTCACCTGTTCCCCCCTTGGCTCGGGTTCCGCGGGGGCAAAGGGGTCGCGACCGCCTTGGGCGTGGTCACCGTGCTCGCTCCCTGGGCGACATTGTGGGCGTTCGTCGCATTCCTCATCCTGTTTTTTGCAACCAGAATCGTCTCGGTCTGTTCCCTCGGCGCCGCCCTGACATTTGCGATCTACAAGTTGACCTCGGAAGGATCCAGCCTCTGGTCTGCTGACCGCTGGAGCATCGGCCTGTTCAGCATCGCCGTCCCCCTGCTGATCATTGTCATGCATCGCACCAACATCCGCCGGCTCC
>JAGQQB010000400.1 GCA_020426425.1 Planctomycetaceae bacterium
TTCTGCCAGCCTCGCGATGAGAGCGTGCCGCCGGAGTAGCCGAGCATCTGGCGTCTGTGGCGGTCAGCTGGGTTTGGTCTTTGGACCAAGGTGACTGATCATCGAAACGGAATCTGGCTGGTCGCGACTCAATGCAGGCTGCCTGCTGGAACGAGAGTCTTCGGGAGTTGTAAGGCTTGAATTGCAAATCAGTTGCGAAGATTGTTTGCCATCATTCGCAATCTCGCTGCGCAGTCTCTGGCAATTCGACCTGCTGTTCACTATCCTGCGGAGTTCCCCAATCCGGGCAGATTGCCGGTCGGGGTTCGTAAACTGTTGAGGCGTTTGAGGTTGGAAATGGACAGCAGCAAGACAAAGCTGGATGTGAAGAAGGCGTTGGCGGCCAAGTATGAGCGGTTGTCTCAACTTGCCGGGAGTACGCCCAAGACGAAGCAGTATGCCTACAAAGCGCTGCGGTATCGGCGTCAGGCGGAGCAGATTGAGCGGGAACAGTCTGCCAGCTGATTGCTGGTCGATCTTCGCAATTTGTTCAGGGCGTGCTGCTGCGCGCCCTGTTTTCGTTTCCGGACCAGACCGCAGGCGCGCCTGTGGCTACCGACTTCTCTTGAGTGCTGGAGGACCGGGCAATGTCGTCTGCCTCATCTGCTGTCCCCGCCCGTTCGGTTCGCTGGTCGGGCGATGAATTTGGCACCCTGACCCTGATCGACCAGACGCTGCTGCCGGTCGAGTTTCGGGAAAACGAATACCGCACCGTGGAAGAGGTGTGGGAAGCGATCAAGATGTTGCGGGTGCGTGGGGCACCGGCGATTGGTTGTGCTGCAGCGTATGGCATGGTGCTGGGACTACAATCGGTCGCGCAGGCATCGCGGGAGGAGTTCAATACCCGACTGGCCGCGGTGGCGGACTATCTGGCCGGGAGCCGACCGACAGCAGTGAATTTGTTCTGGGCACTGGATCGCATGCGTTCTGTGGCTGAGGCGGAAGCCGCATTGTCGTCTTCGTCGATGCTGGCGCGGCTGCTCTCTGAGGCACAGGCGATTGAGATTGAAGACCGGGAGATGTGCGCGGCGATTGGTCGGCATGGGGCGGCGCTACTGAATGCTGGCGATGGCGTGCTCACGCACTGCAACGCGGGGGGCCTGGCGACCGCCGGCGATGGGACCGCACTCGCAGTAATGTTCGCTGCCGCCGCCGAAGGGAAGCAGATTCATGTGTATGCCGACGAAACCCGGCCTCTGCTGCAAGGCGCCCGGCTGACGACTTGGGAAGTGATGCAGCGGAACATTCCGGTGACGCTGATTTGCGATTCGATGGCGGGCTGGGTGATGAAAGAAGGGAAGATTCAGGCGGTCATCACCGGGGCCGACCGCATCGCGGCCAACGGGGATTCGGCCAACAAGATTGGTACCTACAGCGTTGCCCTGCTGGCAAAGGCGCACAACATCCCATTCTACATTGCAGCGCCATCGAGCACGTTCGATTTGGCCATTGCAACCGGCGAGGAAATCCCGATTGAAGAGCGGAAGTCGGACGAGATTACGCATGGCTTTGGTCGGCAGACCGCTCCGGCTGGTGTCGATGTCTACAATCCCGCGTTCGATGTCACACCTGCCTCGCACATTGCGGGGATCATCACCGAGCGGGGCATCATTGCGCCGGTGACGACGGAGAATGTGGTGAGCATGGTCCAGCGGTAATGGCTTCGCCCGGTTTCGTTCTGATCCCGATTCAATGCGTGACTTCCTCACTAGACGCTGGTTCATTCTCGGGCTGCTCACGCTGATCCCGCTGGGGTTTGTGTTGGGCGCAAGTTTGCTGGAGACCGAGCCGGGAGCGCTTGAGGAAAAGGTCGGGACGCTGAGCAAGTTGCTCACGCCGATTGTATTGTTCCTGATGTCGGTCACGCTGGACAGTGGCAAGTTGTGGGCGGCGGTCAGGGCGCCGGGGCCGGTGCTGTGGGCATGCGTCGTCAACTTTGGAGTGATTCCGCTGTGTGCATGGCCGCTGGTCGCCTGGCAGTTGCATCCTGATTTCGCGGTGGGCTTGATGGTCGCTGCGAGTGTCCCGTGCACCATGGCAGCGGCGTCGGTCTGGACACGCAAGGCGCAGGGGAACGATGCTGTGTCGATGCTAGTCACCATTTTGACGAACGGACTCTGCTTTCTGGTGACCCCGTTGTGGCTGCACTGGGGTATCGGGGCGACGGTCCAGATCGATCTGTGGGAGATGGTGAAGAAGCTCCTGCTCTCAGCACTGCTCCCCATTCTCATGGGGCAGCTCGTGCGGCAATGGTCACTGTTGAGGGATTTGGCAGACCGATTGAAGACGCAGCTCGGCGTGATGGCACAGAGTTGTATTCTCGCAATTGTGTTCTGGGCGGCCATGCAGGGGGGGCCGCGACTGCGGACCGCGAATGTCGATCAGGGCTTTCTCCAGGCAGCACTGCTGGTGTGGGGCTGCGTGATCGCGCTGCATGCGATGGGTCTGGTTGTTGCCTGGTACGGCGGTCGAATGTGGGGCTTTGATCGGTCCGATCGAGTCGCCACCACGTTTGCCGGCAGCCAGAAAACCTTGCCGATCGGGATCTACATCGCAACCGACCTCTTGCAGGGAGTCCCGTTCGCGGTGTATCCCATGGTCATGTTTCATGCATCGCAACTGGTGCTCGACACGTTTGTCGTCGATTTAATGCAGCGTCCGAGCCACGATGGCCAGCGCGAGTCCGACCCGTCGGTCCGGTAGTGCTGCAAGCCCAACGCGAGCGCTCCGGTCGCTTGCGTGAATCTGTCTGCGATGCGCGTCGATCTGGTCGGGATCTGTGTCTGGAATCAAATCTCGTCGCCTTCCCGGGATTTGATGGTTGACATGTCGCAATGTGACGATATATTTGAGCGTGCAAAGGAGGAATGCATGAGTCAGCCGAAACGAAAATGGACCAGCCTGGAGGCTTTGGCTGAGGCGGCGGAGTGTTTGCGTGTGATCGCGCATCCTCACCGGTTGCGGATGATTCAGATGTTGCTGGCCAGCAAGTATACGGTAGGTGAGTTGGCGGAGTCGTGTGAGCTTCCGAGTGCGATGGCATCGGAGCATCTGCGTTTGATGCAACGCTGCGGTCTATTGGGGAGCGAGAAGGAGGGACGCAAGGTGTACTACTGTGTGGTCGAACCACATTTGCAGGGGATTCTGCATTGTGTGGAGCAGCGCTACGGCACGCGGCGGTGACTTTTTTTGAATTAAATGTCGATTGATGGCGACATGTCGATTGTTTTGGCATGGCACCGGAAAATCACAAGTCAATCACTGGAGGAAGTCTCATGACAACTCAAGCCCCACGCACAACACAAGGTGCTGATTCAACTCTAGGGCGCGACCGCCAATGTTGCGGAGCCGGTGAATGCTCGGGGGACAACTGCGAGTCGGACTCTT
>JAGQQB010000401.1 GCA_020426425.1 Planctomycetaceae bacterium
ACCATGTCGCATAGTCCCGATCGACATCGAACTGAAAGACGAGTTGATCAAAGCCGGACAGATCGGCATCGTGCGAGCGACCAGGCAACTTGGGGAGATCGTCCGGTAACTGCCGTTCGCGCGGCACGCTCGCCGCGAGGTACAAGTACTCCTCGTCACGGCACATCATGACCAATGGTCGTGGACCGAGATGCCTCTGTTTCCGGTCGGCTTGGTCGCCATCGACGAAGCCTTCGTCCGCCGAGGCGGGGGTCTCACTGAGGGAAATATCGGCGGCTGAGTTCCAGCAGGGATCGCTGAGCAGGCCATCAAGCACCGGAGGTTTCGCGGCCCGGTTCACGGTGAGGACCGGTTTCGGCGAGATCGCTCCTGGCCGCAGTAACCATGCTTCTCCCCGTGCGGCGATGTGCCACGGATCGTCGCTGAGGCTCTTGAGGAAACTGTCATAGATCGCATCGGCCTGCTGATGCTTCGAGCGCCGCCGATGGAGCGACGCGACGACGAACTGCAGTTCTGGTTGCTCGAACACCAAGGGATGCTGTTGCTCCAATTCTCCGGTGAGGGCGGCGGCCATGTCGAGCCAACGACGAAGTTGCATGCTGTGCTGCGTTGCCGACTCCCCTGCCCCGTTCGCCGCATCGGGATTGGTCGAGTTGAGCACCGACTGGATATTGCCCGAGGTCGGAATCACCCCTTGCCGTTCGACCTGCAGTTGCTGTTTGATCAGCAGTTCGCGGAGTCGCATTTGCCGGGCGGTATCGGTTTGATCTTCACCAGCGATCTGCAGCGCCTGTTGCAGTTCTGACTCGACTTCGCCGCGTGTGCGCGCTTGTCGTGTCGCTTCAGATCCTCCGATCTTACGAAGCCGTTGCCAGTTCAGTTCCGAACTCGTCCAGACTTCCACGAGCCACGTCATCGCTTCAACCGCGGCAGGTGTGTTGGGATACCGGTCAAGCAACCGACCATAAGTTTCTTCGGCGAGCGACCATTGCCCACCATGCCAATACGCCCGGGCGACTTTTGCAAGTTCAGCTGCGGCAATTTCCGGCGGCAGGGATTCGGTGAGGCCATCGAGTTGAGCGAGCAGCACACCCGCCCGCTCGGGCCGGGATGTGGTCGCCTGCACCAGGTTACTGATCGTGCGCCGCTGCCGGATCTGGGCGATGAGTTGATCGAAGTCCGTCTCGCTGAGCGGGAGTTGCACGCGTCGGGCCGCTGAACCAGACGAGAGTTGCAGATCGCCAACGATGGTCCGCCGCGGCTGCTCCAACTGCTGCTGAGCGAAGACAACGTTGAAGTGCTGTGGCGCTGTCATGTTTGTGAATTGCAGAGCGCTGCGGCCTGCGGCGGCCTGAGCGGCATCACCCACGGTTTGCTGCGTGCGGGGGAGCAATTCGAACGGATCGACTTGAATCGTTCCTGCATCGACGCCCGCACGACGCGTGAGCAGCTTTTGTGCTTGCCAAGGCGCAAGACCGGCGTGTTGCGAATGGCCGGGGAATGCCTGCGGATCGGCGGCGGCACTGATCGCTGTTTGTGCCGCCTGCAGCAGTAGTGTTGATGCGGCGTCGTTTGCGACTGGCTCATCGACAATGATCACCGATGGTCGCCACATGCGAATCTGGGCGACGAGTTCCGACATCACCACTTCAGCGAAACGGCGATCAGTGAGCAACGACCAGTCTTCCAGTAGACGCTCGCGATTCTGGGCAATACCAGGGATTGCCAGTGGCAGTCGCCACCCTTGCTGCAGTTCGTTGACACCAACCGCTTGGAGTACCGCAGGGAATTCTGTTTCGTACGACTGCGTGACATGAGCATCTGGTCCGATGTCGCGCCGACTGAACAATGTAACCGCCGAGCGATAACCTTCTTCCGCAGCGTAGCGAGCGAACAGAGGGACCGATGTCTGCTGTGGATCGGTCTGCAATGACCAGAGTGCCAGTCGACGATCTTGACCGCGCACGCAGGTCCAGGTCGCGCCGCCATCGTTGGTGATGCAGATGCGACCGAACGTGCCCACGGCACACCCTTCGGTTTCGCTACGAAAGTGAATGGCATGCAGCGGTGCCGCATCACCCGTTGGTTGTGGCTGCCAACTGCGACCATCGTCGGGCGAGTGCCAGAGCACAGCGCCAGGCGAACCAGCCACCCAAACGTGCGAACCGCGATGATCGACAGCCAGCAGATTGACGTAGTCGGCAAGCTCCGTCGGCAACGATTCTTGCGGAGGTTCCCAAGAGACCCCTGCGTTGGGACTGGTCATCAGCATCGCCCCATCGCCGACGGTCCAGCAGCGGCCAGCCGGATCAGCAGAGACGGCGTGATGATTCTTCAGGCCCGATGCAGGCACGTTGGGAGGCAGCACGCTGCCGCGCGACACGATGCCACGCTCGCCGAGCTTGCCGATGAGCACGCCAGCATCTGGTGAAAGGAAGGCGCCGGTCGTCCAAGGGACCGTACGTGTCGCGCCGCATGCCGTCCAAGTGCGGCCACCATCGTTGGACTGCATGACGCCGGACGGAAAGCGTCGACTCGGTTCAGAGATCGCGACGCCTGCTTCCAGATCAAAGAACTGGACGTGCTTGAGGTATGGCAGTGGCGCGGCGAGTCGCTCCCAATTGAGGCCACCATCCTGCGTGTAACAGAGGACACCTTCGTGTGCATGCTGTTTCACACGTACACGTCCCCCGGCGAGCCAACCGACGCGGTCGGTCAGGAAGCAGACGCTGTGCCAGGAGACATCTTGCAGATCGGCGGGAACGGCAACGAAGCTCCAGGTGCCGCCACCATCGGTCGACTTCCAGACGGCGGCATGATCGCCGACAGCGTAGCCAGTGCGACCGACAAAGCAGACATCGCGCAAAGTCGCGTCGTCCTGCTGTGGCGACGCAACGTGTGGTGTGGCGGATGGCGACAGGGGGCGGCTCGGCGCATCTGCCGCGCGTAGTGAAGAGATCGCGACGCAGCAGCAGGCACACATCATCAGGACGATTCCCGACGGCGTGCCGACTCGGCGAGCACGTTGCGAACGAGTGTCGCACGATTCTCCGAATCGTGCCGAGTCCGATGGTGGCATCGAGTCGCCAGCAGGTCCTCGTCGATCAAACTGGACTCGATCCGACTTGGAGCGTCGGACGACACCCGCGCACGTCCAGCACCTCAACACCAATTGCAGGCACACACGCCAGAGCATGTTCCCATGCACCGCGACTGACGACCGTAACTGCGGAATGTGGTGCTGCATGGACCATGCCTTGTTGTGGTGATGCGACTGTCTGCGTAATCACGCCACCTTGCGGATCGCCGGGGCGACCGATTCCCAATTCCGATTAGCAATCAGTTCGACCGTTCGCTTCGCCGCGTGGCCATCGCCATAAGGGTTCTTGGTCACCTGATGGGCGGCGT
>JAGQQB010000402.1 GCA_020426425.1 Planctomycetaceae bacterium
CACAACTCGAACACTGGATTGATGCCGACACGGACAACCTGAAGCCGCTGAAAAGCTTCATCTTGCCCGGCGGTTCCACTGGTGCCGCACTGTTGCATCAAGCCCGAACCATCTGCCGTCGGGCTGAAGTCGCGGTCTACCATCTTGCGGAAACTGAACCGCTCAATGTCCACGCGACCACCTATCTCAACCGACTCTCAGACCTGCTGTTCGTAATGGCCCGCATGGCCAACAATGGCGGACACGACGACATCCTGTGGGTGCCTGGCGAGCATCGAGACTTGACCGACTGAGCACGTGTCATCTGTGCAACATCGAGTCGCTCAGAAGTCGTAGCTCAGTCCCATGACCACGCTGTCCACCACCTGCGACACTCGCACTTCGCTCAATGGAACCGCACCGGCTGGCGTGATCAGTGGTCCGGTGACCGTATGTTCAAACGCATGGACCCAGGCGCAGGACAGACTTAGCCGACTCGACAACCGCAATGTTGTCCCCAGACTCAGCAGATGCTCGTACACCGCTGGCGCCTGAACGCTGAACATCGCGGCCCCATCACGGACGGGATTCGGAGCGTACGAGTAACCAGCACGCAACGTACACCAATCACATACCTCGTACTGCACGCCCAGCGCGGTCAGCACGGTGCTTCGCCATCCCAACCCAAGCGCCCGACCGTCAGGTGCAAATGCCGCAGGATCGCCAAACAGGCTCGTGCCTGCGAAATCTAGGTACCGCACATCGACCGCAACGAGCAGATCCTCCGTCACCTGTGCCGCGAGCCCCCAGGAGAGAATCATGGGGTAGGTCAGATCGAGCTTGAGTGGCAACGGCAGTCCCAATTCGTCTCCGGCGTTGATCTTGAACGACTGAAACCACTGCGGCGACTTCGCCGAAAATCCCGCCGACCAACCGCTGCCTTCGTAGAAGATGCCCCCTTGCACACCCAGTCCCCAGGTCGGTTGTGTGCCGACGCCGCTGGCATAAGTGAACGTCGAGTCGCCGTTGGCATCATTCGGAGCCGCAAACGCGAACGGACTCGCCTGAGCCTCAGCCACATTGATCGTCGGCGCGATTCCAATCGACCAACCACTCTCGAACTTCCGCGCCAGCGTCGGAGCGATCTGCAGCACGCTGAATCTGGTATACGCCGGACCAAAGCCGCCCGCCGCGGGCGGTGCAAGGACCGGGTTCGTTGGATCGGCCGGGAAATTGACCGAGAATCCCCCCACCGCATTCAGCCCTAAGCCAACCGCCCAATTTGAATCTCCGTTGGGCAAGATGACGCCAATCGCCGGAAGTGGTGCGGCCCCGGCATCGCTGCTGGTGTTGCCGCCAAACTCAAACGGGGTGTCGAGTCCGACGGTGGAACCAACTTCATTCCGATTGAAGACGGTTTCAACGGCGAGATCGGCTCGTCCCGACGAGAGCGCGGTGATGCTCGCAGGATTCCATTGCAGCGCCCCAATCGCATCGAGCGGCGCCGCCGTCCCGGCACCAGCCATCGAACGATTGATCGCCCCTGATCCCGACAACACAAACCCTTGCGCAGACGCGACTCGCCCTGCAACGCAGAACAGTAGCGACATGATTAGCGTACGTCGCAGCAAACACATGGACCGCATGTTTCCCCTCCATCACAAACGGACATGAGTGAAACATCGACCACGATGGCGGCACCGGGGCACCAGCGAGCAGTCATTCCCGTGATGTCGCCCGGAACGCGATGAAACCACGCAAATCCATGTGGTCTCCCGCACAAGGCCGCTGAATACCGCCCTGCAAACAAAGTCACATAGTCGTTGATCGCTCCGCGATCATACGTCCGGCCGCGGAACAAGCGACGAACACTCGCATTCAGCTTGGTCCCAAAGTCGCAACCAATTCAAGTTCGATTGCGATCAGTCCAAGTGCAGTCGTTGCAGCGACTTCAGCAACTCGGAACTGCGCGGCCCGCGCGCGGTCCAGGACAATCGCCGCTGCGATTCGTCCAGCACCTCGATCTGCAAGCTCAGGCGATCTTGTGGCAGCACTTCGGCCACGCGCGACGCCCATTCAATCAGGCAGATGCAGTCTCCACCGAGCAGTTCGTCGACCCCCAGTTCGAGAAATTCATCGACGTCGCGCAGTCGGTATGCATCGAGATGGCAGACCGGAATAGGAGTCGGGTACTCCTGAATCAGCGAGAAAGTCGGACTGGTGACGTCTTCGGTTCGCAGCCCCATCGCGGCAACCAGACCCTGCACGAAGTGCGTCTTGCCTGCGCCGAGGTCGCCATCGAGTCCAACGACATCGCCCGCCGACAGTAGTGGCGCCAGCGAGGCACCCCACTGTTGCGTCTGCTCCACCGAATTCGACAGACACTCCCATTGCATGCTGTGCCCCATGACGAACGACCACAGAACTTCGATCGCTGCTCAACCAACCGCCGCAGGCACCGCCAGTGTCGCACGATTCTCCGAATCGCGCCGAGTCCGATTGTCGCCATCAGTGCCAGCAGCGAATCCGTCGACGTACAGGCACTCGCCCCGGCCCATCGAGTTGAATGACATTCAACTCTCAGCCAGCGCCGCAGTCCAGCAACCTACCGTTGCCACTTCTTAAGCGAAATCTGCTTGCGTGCTCGTTCGATCGCCTGCTCTTTCTCGGCAAAGCCTTCATCAGTCGAAGGCTTGATGGCCATGGCCTTCGCCAGCGCGTCTTCGGCGGCGGCCTGTTCGATGTCGTCCACCTTCTTGGCGCGATTGGTCAGGAGTGTGACGACCGAGCCTTTGATCTGGGCGAACCCTCCATCGACAAAGTACCGCTGTTCGCCCTTCTCCGTCTGCATCCGCAGTTCGCCGATCCCCAGCCGACCGACCATTGGCGTACGGCCCGGCAGCACGCCGATCTGTCCGTCGAACAACGGGAACTGCAGCGACTTCACCGGCTCATCGAGCAGAGTAGTCTCAGGCGTGACAAGCACAACACGGAGTTGGGTGGCGGCAATCATGGGACAACAACTTAACGAAAGGTGAGCTTCAGTGAATTCTCAGCAGGGCACTACGCGACAGGCGGCAGGAAGTCCGCCACCGCGATTTCCCCAATCGATTGGCCATCCAGAATGACCGGGATCTTCTCGTCCTCGCGAACAACACGAACTTCCTGGTATCGGCGTCCCGCGACATCCGGCGAGGTGTGGACTTCGACCTGACGGCGTTTGAGGTCGACGATCCAGTATGTGGGGAGATCCGCTTGGGCGTAGATCGATTCCTTCAGGCGATCCCGTGACAGCGAAGTGTCCGCGACCTCCACCACCAAACCAATTTCGCCGGTGGTTGGATGGTGCTCGCAATAGTCCGAAGTCGCACGCACGATCGCCAAGTCCGGTTCAGGCTCACTGTCGTACAGGCTGACCGCCAACT
>JAGQQB010000403.1 GCA_020426425.1 Planctomycetaceae bacterium
CGTCGCGCGGTAGAGATGTACATCGAGGATCCGCTCGCCGAAGAGCTTCTCCGCGGTGCGTTCGATGGCAAGAATGTCATCGCCGTGACCGTGAAAGAAGTGGGCGAAGAGAAGCAGCTCAACTTCGAAGGCTCATACCGCGAGTCGAACGAGCCGGAGCTCGCAGAAACGAGTAACTGATGCGTCATTCCCGGAAACGGGGGAACGTTGACGATCGAAAACAAACAGGCAGCCGAATTCGTTCGGCTGCCTGTTTGCTTTGCTGGACCTTATTCCGTCGATGTCACACACACCGCGCCGGTCTGCGGGCCGGTGCTGAAGGACTGATTAGCGATTCGGGACCGCTTCGTCGCGCGTGATCGCTCCATCTCCGTTCTTGTCGACGCGGTCGAAATTCTCACGAAGTCGTTCCGGGGCTTCTTCACGAGTGATCTTTCCGTCCCCGTCCTGATCAGCACGGTCGAAGAATGCTCCAGGATTGTCGCGGGGACGTTCGCCATCAGGTCGTGGGCGATCTCCATCTCTTGGAGGACCACCGGGGCGACCATCGCGGCGGGCGGCGAAAGCGCGGCCGAGTTCTGCCTTGTCGATCTGGCCATCTTCGTTCTGGTCGATGCGGTCAAAGTTCTCTCGCATCGGAGGTGGAACTTCCTCGCGACTGAGCGAACCGTTCTTATCGGCGTCAAACTGCTCGAACACCTGGTCTGGACTTTCCGGGCGTGGCCGGTCGCCGTCACGTGCCGGTTGGCCATCGCGTGGCCGCTCGCCATCCATCGGAGGACGTTCCCCGTCCGGACGTCGAGGACGATCACCCTCGGGTTGTGGTCGGTCACCATCACGCATGCCTGGGCGTCCGGCGAAGCCTTCAGGAGGGGGCCCCATCAGCTCGAACATGTTCAACTTGCCATCGTCATTCCGGTCAAGTTCCGCAAACAACTCCGAAGCCTTACTCAGTTCTTCCTGGCTGAGCGAGCCATCTTTGTCCGTGTCGAGCAGACGTACGAAGGCCGGGAGTCGTGGTGGTCCCTGTGGCCCTCGCGCTCCGTCCCGTGGCCGATCCATAGCTGGACGATCTCCTTCACGTGGAGCGCCTTCCGTTAATGTTCCTTCGCGCGGCCGATCTCCATCTGGGCGTGGCCGATCGCCATTTGCAGTTCGCAACTGGCCGAGCGCCTGCGCCAGTCGCTCGATGGGAATGGAATCCTGTCCGATCTGATCGAACACGCGTCCCAGCCGATCGCGCAGCTGCTCGGGCAGTTCGTCACGACTTAAGTTGCCATCACCGTTCTTATCAAGGTTTTTGAGGAACGCCCCTGGATCGCCGCCGCCGGGGCGACTGGCTGCCATCTGTCGAAAGGCATTCGCGAGATCTTCACGCGTCAGTTCGTCCTTGCCGAGAGTATCAAACAAACGCCCCATGCGTTCTTTGGCTTGTTCAGGGATCTCGTCGCGCGTCAGTTTGCCATCTTTATTGGTGTCCATCTGGTCGAAGAACTGACCTGGCTGGAATCGCCCTTGTCCTGGTCGATCGGGACCTCCTGGTGGTGGGCCGGTGGGCGCTGTCTGATCCTGACTGGCGGCTTTGAATTCATCGGCGGAGAGTTTGCCATCTTCGTTCTTGTCTCCGACACGTAGCATGCGTTCAAAGAATCGACGTTGTTCTTCAGGCACCTCGCTCGATTCAATTTGACCGTCGGTGTTCTTGTCGAGCGTATCGAACAGCGACTTTCCGTCGCCATCCGCCTGCGCCCACGCTGTGGTGGTGAGACTCCCGGCCGCCATACAAGCGGCCAACCAATGCCAACGTTTCATGTCCTGCTCCTGCCGCGGCACCAAGTGTCCGCTGGTTTGAGAAACCTGTGCCCGATCCACTGGCCTGTGCGTTGATCCTACACGAGTTTCAACCCCGCACATACGCTCAAGTTTCGGATAAACTGGGAGGATTTCACCGACCGAATGAACAACGCCGCCGCCTTCAATGGCTCGCACGGATGCGACTTCCTGTCCCCGACTTTTCATGTTCCAGGCGATCCGCCACAATGCCAGACAGGTCTTGCATATTCCGCATCTCTTCATCCTGGCTGGAGTTGATCAATGAGTCAGTGGCCAATTGGCGTGTTTACCTCTGTCGATGCCGGTCTCGGCGTCCATCTCGAAGTGGTGCAGGAACTCAAGATTCCGACGGTCCAGATTCATGCACCGCATCAGCAGACCCGGACTGCCGCCCACGCAGAGGCGTTTCTGGGCAAGTGCGCCGACGCCGGGATCACCATCACCGCCGTCTTTGGCGGCTTTGAAGGGGAAAGCTACGCGAGCATCGCCGAGACAGCGCGCACTGTCGGTCTCGTGCCTCAGGCGACTCGGGCAGCGCGCACGCAGGAGATGAAGGAGATCTCCGACTTCACGAAGCTGCTCGGCTGCGATGTTGTCGCGCTGCACATTGGGTTTGTTCCGGAAGATCGCGCTGGCGAGGATTACCGTAGCCTGATCAATTGCACGCAGGATCTGCTCGACCATGTGGCGGCGAACGGTCAGAACCTGCATCTGGAAACAGGGCAGGAGACAGCCGATCATCTGCTGGAGTTCATCGCCGATGTCGGTCGCGACAATCTGTTCATCAATTTCGATCCGGCCAACATGATTCTGTACGGCACTGGTGAACCGATCGCCGCCCTCCGGCAGGTGGCCAAGTACGTACGCAGTGTCCACTGCAAAGACGGCACCTGGGCCAAAGAGAACCGAGGCGTTGCCTGGGGGGCGGAAGTTCCGCTGGGGGATGGTGATGTCGGCATGGAGAACTATCTGCGGACGCTGCACGAGATCGGTTACACCGGTCCGCTGACCATCGAGCGCGAAATCCCGCACGATCCAGTGCGGCAGAAGGCAGATATCGGCCACGCAGTGCGTTTGCTGGAATCGCTGAAATCCAAGATTCTCGGGTAGTCGTCGGCGGGCGTCATTCGACTGCTCGCTTTTGTTTCGCGAAACTCAACGCGCTTGGTGATTATGCGCCGCTCGGTCTCACTGCGTTCAGTGTTCCTCCACGCTCTGACGTTGTTGTGTCTTTATTCCTGTTCGTTCATGTCATCCACTGCGTTGGCGGAACGTCCGAACATTGTGTTGATTCTGATCGACGATCTCGGTTGGCCGCACCTGGGGTGTTACGATCCCAGTGGCTACTACGAGTCGCCGGAGATTGATGCCGTCGCGCGGCAAGGCTGCCGCTTCACCGACTTCTACGCCGCAGGTGCAGTCTGCTCACCGACGCGTGCGAGCATTCAGAGCGGTCAGTATCAGGCGCGACTGGAGATCACCGACTTCATCGCCGGGCATCCGCATCCGTTCGCGAAGTTGATTGTCCCGAGGATTCGTGGCGAGTTGCCGCTGGAAGTGGTGACGCCT
>JAGQQB010000404.1 GCA_020426425.1 Planctomycetaceae bacterium
GAACGACTACGAGTACGTCCTGTTCGAGGACTTCAAAGCGGCTGGCTGCGAACCGGTCGATGTCCGTAGCGGTTACATCCGGAGCGGACTGGGCGCGTACGTGGAGTTCCGCGACGAGAAGGTCGCCTTCTTCCTCCGCACGCTCGCCCGTGGCAAACATAGCGTCAGCTATCGCCTGCGTGCCGAAACGCCGGGCCACTTCAGCGCGCTGCCGACCAACGCCTACGCGATGTATGCCCCGGAACTGCGTGCGAACTCGGACGAAATGAAGTTGAGGATCGCAGACGGGGAGTGAGCATCTGCCGCGTGATCCTATATGATGCGGACACTCAGTTGTGACTGAAACCTGGAGGATAGCCGCCGCGCGTTGCGCGGGCGTCGGCCCGCAGATGATCGAGTAGTAGATCGCTGCGATAGTCGACGTTCGCGGTGTCCAGGAGTTCGAGCATTGCGGCCTGCGGAAGATCGAGATTCTGCGCAAGCAGATCGCTCAGGTATCCAAGCGAGAGTTCATGCTGCAAAGTCGATGCAACCAGGGCCGATGCCGTTCCATCGCATGATTGGCCGAACAATTGCAGTAGTTCTTCGCGCCGTCGCCCCCGGTCAATGGCTGGTGGAGAAGGGTATCGATCTGGCACAGCAACCACCTGCGCCAGAGTGACCGCGGCATGCGTTCGGACGTTGCTCAGCCGCATGCGTCCCACTCCGCGCAGCAGCAACACCGCTTGATCGGTATTCGAGCCTGCCGACACAGTGAACTCTGCCAGGCAGCCTTGCTCATGAATCGGTGCCAGGGCCAGGTCATTGCGGCACTCCCAGCCCGGCTCGTAGGTTGCCAGTCCCAACAGTTGTGGTTCAGGACGTTGCCTGAGATACATTAAAAGCTGGGCGGAAATCTGCACTGGACGACAGGAATACGGCAGCAGCAGAACTTCCGGCAACACCAGAAGCGGGAGTTCTCCCTGAAAGTGCGACCACTTTTGGTGTAGTGATGCGGGCATGATCAGTTTCGGAGAAGGTTGGGCGACTGCGACACTGGTCTCGCGAGCGTCTGCGCGGTGAGTGATGTTGAATTCATCAGAACTGGCGATACTCGATGCATGGGATCAGTGCTGGATCTGCGACTGCACCGACCGGGTAACCGTGATCGTGTTCCAACAGGGGGGCACAGCAGCGGGTGAAATCGTCGCGGAGTTGGGCCAGATTCACTCCCTGAGATTCATCGCCAAACGGCTCCAGGTATCGCATCGCGGAGTGATACATTTTTCGTGCCCCTCCCAGGTTGCCTTCCGTGAAATGAAACAACGCCACCGCCACGTGAATAAGTCCCTGATAGAACTCGCGGGATTCATCCAACGTCTCCGACCAAACCTCTTCGAGGACATCGTGGCACGCAAAGAACTCCTGCTGATTGAACAATTCAATCGCCAGTCGGAGCTGATCTGCATGCGATTCCGATTCGGCCATGGCTATCGCCTCAGGTCGAAGTGTGGTCAGGCGCAGCGACCGCTGTCCATCCTCCGCAGCAGCTGGCGCTCGCCACTCGCGCAGCCGGAACCGGATCGTAACGATCTGTTGCGTCCACGCATCGTGACGTGACGATTTGTCGGACGGGAACTGCAGTCCGAGGCGAGAAGTGCATGCACCCACGGCAACGGGAAGTTCGGACTAAGGCCGAGAAGTGCAGCGAGGATCACTTCGCACGCCGCTCAAATCGCAGAGGATCATCTGAACGAGGATTGGCCACGCGCAGCACCACGTCTCCGCTGAGCACATCAGTCAGCAGCGAGCCGCACACTTCCTTGCGCCACCCATCCAGCAACTTGGGCGGCGGACCAGACGACTTCTGGTCGAACAAATACCAGCGAACGACCGCCTGCAGATCGGCCGTGGTTCCGACCAGCGACATCGAGAGCCCCAGTTCCTGGCAGCGGTTCGCGAGCGCCAGCCCCAGGATCCTCCCCAGGACTTCATCCTGCTTCGGGTGTTGCTGCAGCGTGTTGATTCGCGGAGGCAACTGATCGTCGGGCAACTGCTGCGCTTCGTGAATCACTTCGAGCATCTCATCCGCCAGTCGCTGATAGTCGCGGCGGTTCATACCGCGCGTCATGTTCAGTTCCTTGACTGTTTTCGGTGCGCGTTTGGCCATCTCCATCAGCAAGTCGTCGCGCAGAATGAACCGTGGCGGCTTGTCGAGACCGCACGCTTTGCGGTCCCGCCAGTGAAACAGCGCCTGCGCGATCGCCAATTCGCGGGGACGAAGCCGTCCGATCGCAGGCAATTTCAGCCAGCCATCGCGATGTTCGTCAGCCACGATGTCTCCCACAAACCGTCCAAACTCCACCCAGGCCCAGCCGAGTCGGCCTAACGCCTGAAGTTCCTGCTCCTGCTTTTTCCAAACCGAAATCAGGTGGCGAACATCTTCGGCCGCATACTCAAGTTGCTTCGTCGTGAGTGGCCGACGTTCCCAGTCGGACCGCGTTTCCTTGCCATGGACGGCGGCACCGAGGACACGCTGCACCAGATTGCCATACGACATCGGAAAGCCGCGCGACAGCAAACCTTCGGAAATCTGCACGTCGATCAATTTGCCGGGCGGACGCTGCGTGGCGAAGTGACAGAATCGGACCTCTTCGCGACCTCCGTGAATAATGATGGTCGTTTCTTCATCGGCCATCAAATCCCACCACGCGCTCAGGTCGCGGACTTCGAAGGGATCGACGCAGTACTCGCCGTCGGGAAGACCAAACTGCAGCAGGCACAGTCGCGGGCGATAGTATGACTCGGCCACGAATTCCGTGTCGAATGCGACGATCCCCGCTTTGCGAATTTGTTCGCACAGGGAGTTGAATTCCGACTGGCTGGTGATCAACGACATGAACGTCGGTTTCTGGACTTGATGGGAAGCTTCGGGATGAACGAGCGGCGCTGACCATGGTGGTGCGAAACACCATCGTATGCTCTCAACGCCATGTGACGAATGGTTCGCACACTGTCGGTCAAGTACGAAGCCCGGTCAACGGTCCCGGCGCCGGTTGCGGACAATTTCAGCGGCCCGGGCAGGATCGTAGTCGGGATTCTCCGTCGGCATTTTGGCCGAGACTTCCGTTCGCCAGGCGGCGAGTCGTTCCCGCATCTGCCCAATTCGTTGAGGTTGTTCAGCGGCAAGATTGTGTTGCTCACCAAGATCGTCCCGCAGGTTGTACAGTTCCACCCCACCAGTTTCGAAGAACTCGATCAGCTTCCAGTCCCCCTGTCGTATTGCCCCAGCTGGCGTACTGTGATGGTAGTGCGGGTAATGGAAGTAGATCGCTTCGCGGTCGAGCGCAGCAGTGGGATCGCGCAGCAGCGGCACGAGGCTGAGACCATCGAACGGTTGATCGGGCCATTCCTGGCGGCGA
>JAGQQB010000405.1 GCA_020426425.1 Planctomycetaceae bacterium
TCGCCGGTGGATGACGTTTGTCGCAATTCTCCTCCTGGTTGTTGTCCTGGGACGCCTTGTGTTCGAGGCCGGACTGTGGCGCGCCGCCGCCGCGCTGGAACGACGAGATCATCCCCGTGCATGCACTTGGCTATGGTCAATTGGTTGGCTCAATCCGTGGAGTGCCGAGTGGCACTATCTGCAGGCGCGAACCAGCCGACGGTTGGGCAACTTTCCTCTCGTGGAGTATCACCTAAAGAGGGCGCATGAACTGGGCTGGCCCGCCGAGCAACTGGCGTTTGAGCAGGAATTGGCCCTGATGCAAACTCGGCAGTGGGATCAGATGTCCACATCGTGGGGCGATCTCTTTCAAAGGGCCGGTTCCGATGGCCCTGAGGTCTACGATTCTTTCGTCTCACAGCAGGTGAAGCGTCTGGCCGTCAATCAACTGGGACCGGTGATCGAGTCCTGGAAGCAGGACTATCCAGGCGATCCACAGCCGTACTTCTTCGAAGGACGCATCAGTGAAGTGCGGCTGGAGTGGGGAGCGGCGGAACAGGCGTACCAGCACGCGTTGGAATTGGCGCCGGAGCGAGAGGACATCCGCGAACGACTGGTGCTGGCGCAGCTCAAGCTGGGGCAGCTTGAGTCAGCGCTTGAGCAATTGGGACAATTTGGATCGCCGCCGACACCGGAACGGCTGTTGTATCGGGCCGAAGCATTCTCGCGCTTGCAGCGACCTGTCGAGGCGCAGGCGGTCCTGAATGAGGTGCTGGCAATGCAGCCAGGTCACCTGCCAGCGGTCAAGCAATTGGCTCAGTTGATATTTGACCAGGGACAGTTTGAACAGGTCGTCGCGATGCTCGAACCGCTGCTGGCGGAGGCGTCGGAGGATCATGAATTGCGGAGCCTGTACGCCAGATCACTTCAGCGAACTGGGCGAGCAGACGCAGCGATCCCCCATTTGGAATTTGTTCGTAAAGCGTCAGAAAGCCTGATGCAACTCGGGCCGCTTATGGAACTGGTGACTGCAGATCCAAATGATGAGGCCGCCAGGTTGAAGGTCGCGCTGATCAACTACCGCTACAAGTCTCGTGCGGAAGGCGTCATCTGGCTGCGTCAGTTACTTGAGGTTTTCCCAAACAACCAGGAGGCTCGGCGGACATTAGTCGAGTATTACGAATCGATCGGAGAGACAGCGAACGCCAGCGAACATCGCCGCTGGTTGCGTCCAGACGTTCCGGAGAATGTGACGGCAGACGAACCTTCAACCGACAGCGAGGGGAGCGACTGAGTGATGTGGAAGCCGTGTCTGCGTTCTTGTTGGTTGCTGGCGCTCAGCTGCATTTTTTCGGCTGGCTGCAATCCGCAAGCTGATGATTTGAGCACTTCCGCGGATCCCGTTCAGACGGCAGAGAATCAACCATCCGTCGAGACCAAACCTCCCCCAGAGTTCAGGTTTGTGAACATTGCTCCCGACTGCGGGGTGCAATTCGTGGCCACGAATGGCGAAGAGCTTGGGCATTTGGCCATTCTGGAAACGCTGGGAGCTGGTGTCGCGTTGATCGACTTCGATCTGGATGGGCAACTTGAGATCTGGGCCAACGGCGGTGGAACGTTTACTTCGGAGCCGCGCCCTCTTGGCAAGCCTGGCGTGCTGCTGGGGGGGCGCGATGGTCAATTCGTCGACACTTGGGACGCCGCGCGACTGCCGCGCGAGATCTTCTACAACCACGCCGCCATCGCGGCGGACTACAACAACGATGGCTTTGTCGATGTCCTGATGACTGGCTACCGCGGACTGGCGCTGTTCGAGAATCAAGGAGATGGCACCTTTGCCGAAGTCGCTCAGCCTGCCGGGCTGGATCCGCTGGACTGGAGCACAGGTGCGGCCTGGGGTGATGTCAACGGCGATGGTGCGCTTGATCTGTACGTGGCGAACTATCTCGACTGGTCGTTCGAGAATCACCCCCGTTGCGTACGTCAGGGAGGGCCGGATGTTTGCGCTCCGGCTGAATTCACCGGATTGAACGATCGGCTGTTCATCTCGCAGGGTGATGGGACCTTCGCCGATGGCACCGCCGCGTGGGGACTTGGCCCCGGCGGCAAAGGACTCGGCGTGCTGGCCGCCGATCTCAACCAGGATGGACGCGTCGATTTTTACGTCGCCAACGATACGACACCCAACTTCCACTACCAGAACCAGGGAGATCGGCTGGAAGAAGTCGGTCTGATCGCGGGCACCTCGCTCGATCAACAGGCCATGCCCAACGGCAGCATGGGCCTCGGCTTCGCCGATGTGGATGGCGACCAGAAACTGGACTTGTGGGTGGCCAATTTCGAATACGAGAATATGGCTCTGTACCGGAATCTGGGCAACGGGCTGTTCCAGCACGATAGTCAACGCATGGGGATCGCTGCCCTCGGTGCGAACTACGTCGCCTTCGGTACGGCGGTCGAGGATTTCGATCTCGATGGGGACATGGACATCATCGTGACCAATGGGCATGTCATGCATCACCCGACGAATTCCCCGGTGATGCAGTTGCCCCTGCTGCTGGAGAATCTCGGCGGGAACTTCCGTAACGTGGCCGCCGAGGTCGGTGGCTACTTCGCCCAACCCCACATGGGGCGCGGCTTGGCCACCGGCGATCTCGACAACGATGGCGACCTCGATGTGGTCATCAGCCACATGAACCAGCCGTTGACGATCTTAGAAAACCGGACGGTTGAGACACCTCAGACCCATGTGTTTCGATTGATTGGCCGCAGGTCACCGAGAAGTTCCATTGGTGCTGAACTGCGGCTGGTGCCTGCGAACAGGGTGGCTCAGGTGACAAGCGGGGCCAGCTACCTGTCTACGTCCAGCCAGAATCTCTGTTTTTCGGCAGGGACAGAGCCGGTCAAGCCGTCCGTCCGTTGGCCCTCTGGGAAGGAGCAGGAAACTGGGGATTTGGACGAATTGCCCGGCTCGGTCTTGCCGATCATTGAAGCGGAATAGTGTTCCTTGCGTCCCATCAAATTGGGATGATATCATTAAGAGCGGCTGAGAATTACGGTTTTCCAGTTTTGGGGGAGTTCACCTTGCGTCATTTGGGATGGGTATGGATTGGCCTCGTGCTGGTTGCGGCCGGTTGCGGGGGCGGCGTTTCCGATGCTCCGGACTTGGGAGTGGTCAGTGGTACGGTCACATTTGACGGGCAGCCACTCGAGGGAGCCCAGGTAATCTTTGTGCCAGATTCGAAGCAGGGGACCACTGGTCCCTCGTCGAACGCAACGACAGATAGCTCCGGGAAGTTCGAACTGATTGGCTCCGGTGGCAAGCCTGGTGCTGTGATTGGCAAGCATGTGGTGACAGTCAGCGTGCCGGGACCATCCTCGGGTGATCCTCCAGGCAAAACCTATG
>JAGQQB010000406.1 GCA_020426425.1 Planctomycetaceae bacterium
TTGATCCTCTGTTCTCGATTCTAGATCCTCAGTTCACCACCTCCCCACTCCCAAGAATCCTCACTTGCCCCTTGCTTTCCTTCGCAAACCAGCGAAGATGGAGTCTCTCGAAGTGCAGCGGGTTCGTGGTGGCGGAGATTTGGAGTGTCTCCCAGGAGGAGACCCCGGTTGGTTCCGCCCGATCGCTGCCACGGAAATGGCTTGTCGCATTGGAGTTGAGTAAATCGCTCAGCAGTGCGTTCATCAACCAACATCTGGTTCGAGCGGATTCCGAATTCTCATTTTGATTGGCTGACGCTACGCCGTCAGCCCCCAGGAACGGGCGTGCCCTCCATGACCAACGACGATTTTTCCCCCGCTGAAGATGCCGCTGCCGAACCCGTAGCGGAACAGCACATCGAATCGCAAGCTCCACAACCGGCTGGTGGGGATGACGATGCGGCTACGCAAAGTGAAGCCCGCGGGGTGCGGCTGCAGCGGTATCTGGCCTCATGCGGACTTGGCTCGCGCCGCGAGTGTGAGGAACTGATCACCTCTGGTCGGGTGACGGTGAATGGCCAAGTCGCCACGGTGTTGGGAACACGCGTCGATCCGATCGACGATGATGTCGCCCTCGACGGCGGCTCGCTGAAGATGGAGCGGAAGAAGTATTACATCCTCAACAAGCCACCCGGCGTGGTCTGCACGAATCGCGATCCTCAGGGGCGGCCCCGCGTAATCGACCTGTTTCCCGATTTTGGTCCGCGGCTGTTCACGGTCGGCCGACTCGACGCGAACACGACCGGGTTGATCTTGGTCACCAACGATGGCGATTTCGCACAGAAGCTCGCCCATCCTCGCTACCGGATTTACCGCCTGTACAAAGCCCTCGTGGCTGGGCATCCTGATCGCGAAACCTTCGACACACTGCGGGAAGGCCTGTTCTTTACGGAAGGAAAGTTCCGCGTCCATGCGGTGAAGCCTGTCAAGAAGCAGGGGCTGAGCACCTGGGTCGAAGTGACGATGACTGAGGGTCAGAACCGCGAAATCCGACGACTGTTCGCCCGGGTGGGGCACAAGGTCATGCGGCTGGAACGGATCGGCTACGGCCCGTTGCGGCTCGGTCGATTGCCGCTGGGGCAACATCGCGAACTCACACGCAACGAACTCGCGGACGTGCATACGATTCTGCAGCGCAACATCAACAGCCCGGCACTGCCCGAAGATGACGGACAGGACGAGACGCCGCGCGGCGAGGCTCCGCGCCGTCAGCAACGGGATCGCGGTGAAGATCGCGGTCGTTCGCAAGAACGCGGTCCGCGACGGGGGCGGGGCAATAAGCGTCCAGAGTCAGCAGGTAGCGGCAAGCCTCCACGTGGCCGTGCCGACGCAAATCGATCGAAGCGGCGGGACGACGATCAGTCGGGCGATGAGCGGCGTCCAAAACGCTTCGGCGGAAAACGTCCAGGCGGAAATCGGTCTGGTGAAGATCGATCGGAAGGACGTGGCGAACAGGTACGCGGCCGCAAACCACAGCGTGAACGACGTCCAGCTACGACTTACAGCGACGACGACGACGCAGGCACTCGAGGGAGCGCGGGCAAACGCTTCAGTAAAAAGCCGGGCGCTGGCGCTCGCCGACCGGCAACAGGTGGCGGCCAGCGAAGGACCGGTTCGGGAGATCGCGCTCGGCGTTCCGAAGGTCAAGAGGACCAAGGGCACACCACGGAACGACGGGGAACTCAGGGACGTCGCGAAGGCTCGCGCCGCCCACCTGCCGCAGGCGGAGGTCAGCGGCGGACTGGTTCATCGGACCGAGCACGCCGCAGTGAAGGTCATGGCGATGGTGATCGTCAGTCGCAACGTCGTGAAGGGGGACGCAAACCAGCTGGTCGTCGCGATGGTCGCACGGCAGAAGGCGCTCGCGGTGCGGAAGGGCGTCGTGAAGGGACGCGCAAACCGGCATCGAAACGTCCCGGTGGCTCGAAAGGACCGGCAGGTGCCAGTAAGCGTGGCGCTGCCCGCAAGCCTGGGCCAGGTCGTAAGCCTGGCAAACGCCCTCCTCGCCAGTAGCACGCGACACGATTGTTACGCTTCGATGGTGACCGATTGCCCCTCCGTGTTGGCGAGAGTCGCCGAGTCTGCATGCGGCACGGCAGCGGTTAGTTGGGCAATCAGGTGTTCGGTCTCGCTTGAACCAGCGTTCGCCTTCACGTTCTGCTCGACTTCATCTGGCCGCGGAGCGTAGCGTTTCAGACGCAGGAACGGTTGCTCCAGCACGATCCAGGAGATCTTCGCGAAGACCAGCGACACGACAAGCGTCGCCGCGAAGATGGCCCAGCCGTGCCACTGTTCGGGCAGCGTGCTCAGATCAAAACTCTGTACCAGTGCGTACGCGAAGCGGTGAAACACGTAGATCGCATAGCTGTATTTGCCCAGCAGACGCAGGCCATCGAACGAGAAGAGTGTCGTCAACAGATGTGACGGCGCCCGGGTCGCGAGTGTCCCGATCAATCCGGCGAACACCAGTCCGACCAACGTATGGCCGATCGTGTACGAACCGAACGCCTGCGACTTGAGGACTGGCCAGACAGCATCGAGGCCCAGGACACCAAGCAGCAGCACACCGGTCGCCAACGGAAGCCAGCGGGCCAGTCGTGGGAACCAGTTTCCATCTCGCAATCCGATGGCCAGCAGCGCTCCCAGGCACAGGCTGTCCATGCGGGTAATGGTCATGACATACGTCGACACGCCAGCATAGTCATGCGTGAGCAACCAGCAGCGCAGGGCCAGCGCTGTCACACACAGCGCGACGCACAGGCGGCCAAGTTGCCGCCGCGACAGCAAAGCAACCACGCACGGCCAGACGAGGTAGAACTGTTCCTCAACCGCCAACGACCAGAAGTGGTTGAGCACACGTTCTGCCGGCCACTCTCCGCGCACTGCGAAGAGCCAGTTTTGCAGATAGGTCCAATAGTACCACTGATCAGCATGCACTATCGCGACGGGATGATCTGCGCGCCACTGTCCGCACATCCACAATATCCAGGGGACGACAAAAAACGTGCCGATCAATGTGGCGTAGTACAGAGGAAAGATTCGGACCGCGCGGCGGGCGAGGAAGCTCTTCCAGTAACCGGAACGGCCGCACGTCTCCAGCAGGATGCCGGTGATCAGAAAGCCGGACAGCACGAAGAACAGATCGACACCAATCCACCCCATGGACGCGGCTTTGCGAACCAACAGCGTCGGCAGGAAGCCATCGTTTTCGAGTTTCAGACAGTCGTACATCAGGACCAGCAGCACGGCGAGGCCGCGAACGCCATCGAGTGCCGGGGAGTGCTTGTCGAGACCGACGCCAAACGAGCGCGCTGTCGGCCAGAAGCGATTCTTCAACGCACGAAG